>JAYTJI010000130.1:0-10843 GCA_043731245.1 Methylococcaceae bacterium
GGGGTTTGCTGTAAATTACGCAAACCCTGCATTAAATCTCTATCCGGTGTAGCCAGCGTGATTGGCTTTGTTTAAAAACTGGGAAACTTCAGTTAATAAGCTGTGTGTCTGGAAATGCCGCCTGCCAGCCAAACCAAAATGCCCGATGTGCTGGCAGTCGTTTGAGTATTTCTCCTTTTTTATTTGCCATCTGCGCTTCTTGCACATCCCAAGCATTTCCTTCGCTGTCTCGTGCTGTTGCAGCTTTATCCCAGCTCTTTTGATTCGTATACTCGGTTAGCGCCACTGGTATCGGTTAGCACCACCATATTAAGCTTGCCCATGCGCACCTGATAAACTGGGTGGGCAGCCAAAAAATCTGCGGCAATCGCCAAGGTCTCGTCAGGTTGGCGTAGTGCAAGTACCTCTGCTTTATTTGCCAGGCGCTCATCACGCCTGGGTACGATGAACATAAGCCGATCCGTAGCAAAATAATCATGATAAGCCACCCCTTCACCGTAGTCACGTTGATAACCAGTATCTAAAGATAACACCTGAGTGTCAGGATGGCGCGTACGCCACTCTTTCCAAGTGGTTGTCACCACATAGAGCGATTTTAACTCTATGCCTTTTCCCACCAGCGGGCCTATGACAGGTTTGCCTGTGAGCGTGGACCACATTGACTTTGTAGCGTGATCGTACATCAGTTTGTTAGATCTGTATAAAAAGCCGCTAGTACCTAACTCATGCTGTACGCCATTGACGGTCACGTCATACAACACTAGCGCACCACACAGCGTACAATATACGCCTGGAAGCTCTAAACCGCCGATGCGGTCTTTGAACATTTCATGCCACGCCAAAATACGTTTGGGGTAAGCACGCACATCACCATTAATTACGATACCAAATACGACATTATCATCCTCTAGCCATGTAGCCTCACGCGTTGAAATCATCTTTGGGATTTTTAGTGGCGGTATGCCATCACGTCGCACGCCACCCCAGCGAACTTCGTCCAAACGAATGGTTGTTTTGGGATGTCCTTCAAAATATTCACGAAAACGTGGATCAATCGGCGACATCAAGGTCGCTTTAAACTCTGCATAGTCGGGATGCACTGCACGCTCTGTAGACCATAGCCATGTATACCAAGGATTTACATCACCATCAAACGCACGAGCAGTCGCCTTTTCAAGCAACGCTATTATTTTTTCTAACGCGCGGCCATTGGGTATTTGATAAACCATTTCTATTAACATGGCTGCCGAAGAATCGTCCCAGTTCTCTTCAATCCGTTTAAGGGCCGCAAGAGCTTTGGGTTCATCATTACTTATCACGTCAGTAAACACGCCCAGAGGTAAAAAATCATGCTTTACGGCAGATTTTTGTGGCACGATTGGCTTGTTATTCGCGGTTGCCGCATCGGCTAGACTTATCAAACATCCTAGCAATAGTGCAACGCACATTTGTGTGCAAGCGCGTATAGTTTCGCTTTGAATGGCATAGCCAGTTTGCCGTTTTGTGTTATTTACCATAGCTTTATTCCACGAAAATGAATCACTGCAATCTAAAACAAGATATTTAGGGACGTGCATAAAATAGCTTGAGCTTACATCCTGTTCTCGGGGCGAGAGGAAGTGACTTCATTCATACTTCCTAACCACTCTATTTGTTACTGTTTAATGATGTCCATTGATTGACTATCATACAAAACAGTTCGGCTGTCTTTTCAGCATCATATAAGGCTGAATGCGCTTTGTCGTTGTCCCATTCCAAACCTGCTGCCTGAGCAATTTTTGCCAGTACTGTCTGTTGATAAGCCAATCCCCCTAGTGTTGCCGTGTCGAAGGTGCTGAACGGATGAAAAGGGCTGCGTTTTATTTGTGTTCGTTGGATAGCGGCATTCAGAAAGCCGATGTCAAAAGCAGGATTGTGCCCCACCAGAATTGCCCGCGTGCAATTATTACGCTTTACCGCATGTTTAATGGGCTTAAATAGCATGTCCAGCGCATCTTTTTCATCTATGGCCATGCGAAACGGGTGATAGGGATCTATACCATTAAATTTGAGAGCAGCAGGATCCAGTTCGGAATTTTTAAAGGGGACTACGTGCGTTGAATAGCGCTCGGTGATTTCCAGCTCATTGTTACTGTTAAGCTCAACAATAACGGCAGCAATTTCCAGTAAGGCATTTTTTTTGGGGTTAAACCCCGAGGTTTCGATGTCGACAATTACGGGGAGGTAGCCTCTAAAGCGTTGAGCTAAAGGAATTGCAGGTGTGTCCATTTTGTTGGGTTGCATCCAAAGGTTTCGAAAAGATAAAGCATGTTACGCCAAGTTAAGCGTTGAGACTTAATATTTTACGCCTCTAGCGCATTTTCCAACTCAGCTCTTCATTCGCCTTTAATGGCGTAATAAGTAGATTATCCTCCCCATAAGCAGCAGGAACTGTCCAACTGGTTTTTTCTAAGGTAACCGTACCTGTGTTTCTAGGTAAGCGGTAAAAATCCGCCCCGTAAAAACTGGCGAACCCTTCCAGCTTATCCAAGGCATTGGCGCGGTCAAAAGCCTCTGTGTAAAGCTCCAGCGCGGCGTTGGCGCTGTAACAACCGGCACAGCCGCATGAAGTTTCTTTTAGTGCAGTCAGATGCGGCGCACTGTCTGTGCCTAAAAAGAACTTTGGGTTACCACTGGTGGCAGCGGCAACTAATGCCAGACGGTGATGTTCGCGTTTGATGATCGGCAGACAATAATAATGGGGTCTTATGCCACCCGCGAGTAGGGCATTGCGGTTAAATAACAGATGCTGGGGGGTAATGGTTGCGGCAATATTGTTGCCGGTTGCTTGCACAAACTGCACAGCTTCAGAGGTGGTGACGTGTTCAAGTACAATGCGTAAATCGGGGAAATTTTTGACTATACCGGTCAGACTGGTGTCAACAAACACCCGTTCGCGGTCAAAAATATCACAGTGTTCATCGGTTACTTCGCCATGAATCAGTAACGGGATAGCCTGTTTTTCCATAGTCGCCAATAGCGGATAAATAGCCTTTATATCAGCAACCCCCGAATCCGAATTGGTCGTAGCACCCGCTGGATATAATTTAAACGCATGAATATGTTCGGATTCTGCGGCGGCTTTGACTTCAGCTACAGTGGTCGAACCGGTTAAATAAAGCGTCATTAATGGTTTGAAATCAAAACTCGCAGGCACCGCTTGCAAAATCTCTTCCCGATACGCTAGTGCCTGAGCTACTGAAGTAACAGGCGGTTTAAGATTGGGCATGATAATGGCTCTGGCAAATTGCCTGGCCGTATGCGGCAACACAGTTTTTAAAACAGCGCCGTTTCGGACATGTAAATGCAGGTCATCGGGGCGGGTAATGGTTAATGTTTTCATTGTTAAGGCTTTAGTCTGTAAAATAGAAAGCTATTTTATAGTAAGTGCCTTGAAAAAATAACACAGGGCTTTATATCTATTGTTTTTATCGGAGTGGTCAATGCCAATTTACGAATATCAATGTCAATCCTGTGGCCATGAGCACGAAGCATTACAGAAGCTCGGCGCTGAACCCATAGTTGTTTGCCCGGCCTGTACGAAGCCGGAATTAATGAAAAAAATCTCCGCTGCCGGATTCAGATTAAAAGGCAGTGGCTGGTATGAAACCGACTTTAAGAGCGGCGCCAAGAAAAATGTTGCAGGCGAAGCCTCTGCAACACCCAGCATTCCAAAAGCCAGTAGTTGTGCTGCTGCTGGTGGTAAAAGTGATTAATAAATTTGGCTCAAGATTCAATCAGACTACGCTTGCCTTGAGCTTAGTGCCTTTCATCTCACAATAAACAACTTTTTAAATACACAGGGAAAATTTATGCGTACCCACAAGTGCGGAGAATTAAACACACAACAATTAGGTGAAACCGTTTCAATCTGCGGTTGGGTTCATAGGCGCCGCGACCACGGCGGCGTTATTTTTATCGACCTCAGAGACCGTGCCGGTTTGGTGCAAATCGTGGTTGACCCCGACGTGGCTGAAACGTTTGCTATTGCTGAACAGGTCCGCAGTGAATATGTGTTAAAAATAACAGGCATCGTCCGTGATCGTCCCGCAGGTACAGTCAACGCCAATATGCACTCTGGCGCGATTGAAATACTGGCTAAAGAAATCGAAGTTTTAAACGAATCAGAAACTCCGCCGTTCCCGATAGAAAGCGATATAGAGGTCAACGAAGAGCTGCGTTTGCGCTATCGTTATATTGACTTGCGCCGGACTGTAATGCAGGAAAAAATGAAAGTTCGCCGTGATGTGACGCGGGTTTTAAGAAATTTTCTTGATGATAACGAGTTTTTTGAAATTGAAACACCTTACTTAACTAAGGCGACACCCGAAGGCGCACGCGATTACATTGTGCCTAGCCGTACTCACGAAAATTCTTTTTTTGCACTGCCGCAATCGCCACAATTGTATAAACAAATGTTGATGATCGCGGGTATGGACAGATATTATCAAGTCGTGCGCTGTTTCCGCGATGAGGATTTACGCGCCGACAGGCAGCCGGAATTTACTCAATTGGATATTGAAACGTCATTCATGGATGAAAACGAAATCATGGAGGTCATGGAAGAAATGATTCGGCAGTTATTTGCGAAAGTGATTAATGTCGAGTTAGATGCTAAATTTCCACGCATGAGCTACCAGGAAGCCGTATCACGCTATGGCATTGATCGCCCTGATTTGCGAATTCCGCTGGAATTAGTCGATATCGCCGACGACATGAAAAATGTCGATTTTAAAGTCTTTTCAGCACCTGCCAATGACCCGAAAGGCCGCGTGGTCGCTATGCGTGTTCCTAACGCGGGTGATTTAAGCCGTAAAGATATCGATGAATTAACCAAATTTGTTAGCATTTACGGCGCGAAAGGGCTGGCTTACATTAAAGTCAATGATCTGGCTGCTGGTCTTGATGGTTTGCAATCCCCCATCGTTAAATTTGCCCCTGCCGAAGTCTGGTCTAGCGTGTTGGCTAAAACTGGCGCACAAACCGGCGATTTAATCTTCTTTGGTGCTGATAAAGCCAATATTGTGAATGAGGCAATGGGTGCCTTGCGCGTCAAGCTGGGACATGATCTTAACTTGTTGCAAGGCGCATGGAAGCCCGTTTGGGTGGTTGATTTCCCAATGTTCGACTGGGATGAAAAAAGCGGCCGCTTTAATGCCATTCATCATCCTTTCACCGCCCCCAGCTGTTCTGTCGAAGACTTGGTTGCCAATCCGGCTTCCGCGTTATCACGGGCTTATGATTTAGTTTTGAATGGTACAGAAGTCGGCGGCGGTTCAATTCGTATCAACCGCACCTCTATGCAGCAAACTGTGTTTGAAATTTTAGGCATAGGTGAAGATGAAGCCAGAGAAAAATTCGGCTTTTTGTTAGATGCCTTGAAATACGGCGCACCGCCTCATGGCGGTTTGGCTTTTGGCTTGGATCGTTTAGTGATGCTGATGACCGGTTCGACGTCTATCCGTGACGTAATAGCGTTCCCAAAAACTCAATCAGCTGCATGTCCTTTAGTCAGTGCGCCCGCGGTAGTGACTGATGAGCAATTGAAGGAATTGGGGATACGCTTGATTAAGCCTGCTATGAAATAGTAGCTTAGAAACGTAAGGCATCGTTGCGGGAGCGGCTTTAACAGCAAAGCTAAAGCCGCTCCCGCGACTGCGCAGCCGACAAAGTATCGGCTGCTGCATCCCTCAAAGTTTGGTAATAACGTTCGCGGTAACCCGACGCATTAACCTGACACATCGACATAAGCTCACCGTTAATCGGTACTTTAAAAGCGCAACTGGAAATACGCTCTTGCCCTAATTCGGTATTTATTTCAGCTTGATTCATAAAATGGTGGCTGACGATATTCTGGTAATTAATGCGTGTGCGCCGAAACAGGTAATCGCGCCATAACCCTGAGCCGTAGCCGCGACTAAGTTCACGCCATTTACGCCAGACAAAAGGTAAGCCGGTATGCCAGACAAAGTGCGGATTTCGCAGCAACAAACCCAGTAATTTTGCTCCAAGCCCAAAACCGGAATCAAAGCGGGTGCTTAAGCCCCCAAAACGGTCGAGAAAATCTTGCAAACAGGACTGATCCAAAGGCTCATCGATCAAAAACAAGGGATGAAAAGTCGCTGTACCGCCCGCTTTATGAACTACCAAACCTTGCACAAAGCGTGTGCATTGGGCATGACCCAAATAGCCGAAATGGCTGGTCAAATCGGCTGCTGTCCGTTGCGGATTATGTAAGCCCTGGCCAATATTTGCCCACAATTGCTCCATACTGCCTGCGTTGCCCGTCTCATGAACCGTGCGCCCCACCTCCGCGACTGGTTGAAAGCTCAGTAAAGTAACTACATCGGCATTGTGGTTTGCCCAGTTCACAATCTCGCTAATCTGGTTACGGTTTTGTGCCGTTACAGTAACGGTCATGGCAACTTTTAACGGTTTACCGGTTTGTTTACGCAGTTTGCGGACCAATTCTGCAAACTCATCGCGTAGCGGCATTAATTGCTGTTCGGTACTTGCGTGGCGATATGCCTCGCCAAAACGACCACGTTGGGTGGTGTCGATATGAATACTGACTTCCCGCAAGCCTCCTTCTTGCATGAGCCGGATCATTAAGCCCGGATCGAGGCGAATATGGTCACCATGAGTCATCAACATTGGCACTAACTTGATCGAGTTAGCATAACGAATGATTGATAACAGTTCTTCGGTATCGCGTAAGGTAACCTCGCCATCGGTGATTTGTACATTACCGCCATGTCCCAGCCACTGACTGATCAGGTCCAATTGCTGCTTGACATCATCGAGGCTGGCCATGGGGATGCGATTAGCTTCTTTGCCTAAATAACAAGCTTTGCAAGCAAAATCACAACGTGGCATGACGCCAATTGTGGCGGCGCAGCCAGCATATTGTTTACCTAAAAACTGGTTACTACGACGAAAACGCTCAGGTAAGCGTAGCCAGGCATTATTCAGCAAGCTTCGTGTTTCGGGTTGGGGAAGTAGCATAAGCAGTGCGGATAAGGTACGGAAATTAATGAATCCTAGCGCTATAGCTGCGCCAGAGAATAAGTGTCGATAGAGCCAGGAGAACGCCATCTTCAATAGGTGTTTGCAGAGTCAGTGGACGTGCTAAAAACACGCCAAAGCAACCGCAATTGTCCAAATGAATGCCACGCAATAATGTCACCGTACTTGCTATCAACATAACAATATGTAATAGCACCGCCGACCAGGCCGCCATGATCAGTGCGTAACCTGTAAACAAAGCCAAACCGGTTAGTAATTCGACAAAAGGCAGGGAGTAAGCCACCAAAATATTACCGGTTTCAGGCAGGAGTTGATAGGCGGCGATAACCTCAACAAAACCGGATATATCCAGCGCTTTACCCAAACCTGTGGCAATTAAAATCAATCCGAGCAGCTTTCTCGGTAGCCAATCTAATAGCCAGCGTTTTAGGGCTTCACGGCTTAGTAACATCGTTTAAACCCCAATCGTAAGTAACAAAATTCAACATATAGGCAGATGTCTCACCTCGTAAGTGCCGTTGCAATTCGGGCGCTGCATAATGAGCAACAATCGCCAGCAAGTTGTTATCGTTTTGCAGGGGATAGAGACGCTGATATTCAGTCAGAAAGTCTGACTCATACCAATCCATAATTGCCGATAAATAAACCGTTCGAGTTTGCTCATCAATACGCAAGTTGCGGGGCTCAGCAAAAAATTTTTGTGCTGCTTGAGTCAGTTGCTGGTCGAGATGTTCACCGGTAAACGCTTGCTGAGGCAGCTTTGGGCAGCCACGCGAAGCGCAATTTAATGCAAAATGCACGCGAGGATCGGAAAATCGCTCGCGGATAAGGTTTTCCAGCGCATACAAACTGGTTTCGTGTTGACCCAATTGAAAACGGTTTAGGAGAAAAAATCGCCATTTGTCTGGTAGAAAAAACCATGCCACGGGTGAGTCTACTTCAGTTACGCTACGAATTGGATAATAGTGCAACACAAGTTTGATGACACTGGCATTATAGGCATTAAGCCAATAAGCCAGGCGCTCCTGGTTATTGATGAAAAGATTGGGGTGATTGTCGGGGCTGTAATAGTTCAGCAATTGGTAATAGATGTCAAAATCTTTGGGATTTTGTTTTAACGCGGCATAATTTACGCGTCCCTGATCATCGACGACTTGTTGCAATACCTCGTCAAAAAGTTGATGGGAAAAACGTTCCGTGAGTGGTTTGGGAATATCATTATTGACCGGTAAGTGGGCGCAACCGAATAGTGTAGTAAAGAGATACAGCAGCAACCAACGATAAGCTAGGCGTGTCATAACATTATTTAATGTGGTCATAGGTTGTTTAAATCCTAATTAGAAGGCGGTAGTAAATCATCAAAATCGCCTGGGTCTACGGACGCCGATATAGTGTTTTTGCCAATACTGGTTTTTAAGACTGGAAACCAGCACTCTTCCTGTACGCTGGCTAGGTGCGTGAACAAACTCGTCATTATCGACATAAATGCCGACATGTGAGTACGAATTACCACTGGTATTGAAGAAAACCAGATCGCCGGAATGCACATCACTTTTTGGAACCTGGGGCAGGGATGTAGCCATTGCCCTTACAGTTCGCGGCAAAGTTATGCCCTGTTTTTCGTAGACATGCTTAACAAAACCACTGCAATCGAAACCTTCTTCGGGTGAGTCTTTACCGTAGCGATAGGGAACGCCTTGTAAGCTTAGCGCATAAGTGATGATCGGCGACTGTTGTTGTACGGCGGGTTTTATTTCAGGAACGCTGGCGCAACCGGAAAATAACACAACTGCTAAGGGTAACAGCAATTGGATAAAAAAGTAGTAATGGCTTTTATAGTCTGATGTGTTCATAAACTGGCTTTAGTCGCGCCTATATTAACCATTTCTGCTTCAGTTTCTGTTTATTCAATGCCAGCCACTGAATAGCGATAATCGGGATCCCGGATTCTATTTCACCGTTCTCCACCATAAGATAGGCGTCATCAAAATCAACAGCGCGCACTAATATATCCTCGTCTTCGTGATCCAGTCCATGAATGCCGCCGACTTGAGAGCTATCGATTTTTCCGCAAAACAGGGTGATTCGCTCAGATGATCCGCCCGGTGTGGTGTAAAACTTATTGATGACCATTAACTCCTGAATTTCGCAGCCTGCTTCTTCCAGTGATTCCCGGTAAGCGACTTCCTCAGCCGTTTCACCTTCTTCTATAGCACCTGCAACAATTTCTATCAGCCAGGCCCGATCGGGCTGTAAAATGGCACCGGCCCGGAATTGCTCAATCAGCACCACTTTATCGGCATGGGGATCATATAACAATACGGCGACACAACTGCCCCGCACGAACAATTCACGGCTTATTTCTGTGCTCCAGCCGCCTGCAAACAGTGTATGTTTTAAAAGGTGTTTTTCCACCCGGAAAAACCCTGAATACGCGATTTCCTTCTCGATAATTTCAAATTCTTTTTTCATGGTTTTCCCTGGTATGAAACTTTATAAATAACGCCAAGCTTATCATCACTAATCAACAGACTGCCATCCGGCAGGGTTAAAATGTCTACAGGACGACCCAGTACGTCGCCGTCTTTAGTTAGCCAGCCAGTGATAAAATCCTGTTCCGAAACAGCTTTGCCCTGGTTAAATTTGATTAAAACAACCCGGTAGCCTTGGGGCTCTGTGCGATTCCAGGAGCCATGCTGCGCGACAAATAACTGATTTTTATATTCAAGCGGAAATTGCTTGCCCTGATAAAAGCGTAATCCTAAAGGCGCGATATGCGCTTTAAATTTCCATGCGGGTGCTTTAAATTCCTTGCATTTTTTATCGCCAGCAAACTCAGGATCAGCAATCTCACCACCATGACAATAAGGATAGCCAAAATGTTCACCTTTAACCGACCATTGGTTAAGTTCATCAGGTGGCTCGTCATCACCTAAATAATCACGGCCGTTATCGGTAAAAAACAACGCATTCGTTTTCGGCTGCCAATCAAAACCGACCGTATTTCTGATGCCATGGGCAATAATCTCAAAATCGGTGCCGTCAGGATTTAATCTGACCAGCGAGGCGTAAATTTCCTTGTCAGGATTACAAATATTGCAGGGAGCACCGACAGCTGTGTACAGCTTATTATCAGGGCCAAAACGCAGATATTTCCAGCCGTGATGTTTGTCTGACGGGAATTGGTCATAAACGACAACGGGGTTAGGCAGATTAGCTAACTGCCGGGTAATGTGGTCAAAACGAATAATACGATTGATTTCGGCGACATAAAGGGAGTCGTCCTTGAAAGCTACGCCATTGGGCATATTTAAATTGCTGGCGATGATATGGCGCTGTTCGGCTATGCCGTCATTGTTGCTATCCTGCACCGCATAGACCTTGCCTTCTCGCCCTGTTCCGGCAAAGACAACGCCATTATCACCTAAAGCTAAACTACGTGCATTCGGCACGTTATCAGCATAAACAGATATTGTGAAGCCGTCAGGTAAATGCAGTTTTTTTAACACCTCCTTATGATTGCCGGATTCAGCAAAAGCTAAGCAGGTATTAAGTAAAAGCAGTGGAAACAGGCTTTTTTTAAAAAAATACATAACAATGACCTTTATCAATAAACTTTGCGTTATATTAGCACTCTTAAGGAGGGTTGGAATGTGTTATTCAATCCCCATAATAAATCAAACATCAACTTACCTGAGGCTATCACCATGATGCGAATTTTTCTTTTTCTGGCAACCAATGTTGCAATAATGGTTGTCGTCAGTATTATTTTTAATCT
>JAYTJI010000131.1:0-16354 GCA_043731245.1 Methylococcaceae bacterium
GGCGATTTGTGAATGTATATTAGAGTTAGCTAATATTTTTCGAAAATTAGCACTCTCTAATATTCATGCTCCCAAAAAACTGGGAAACTTCAGATTTAAAACTTTTGAAGTCTTCATGGCCCAGTCATAAAAACCTTTAAAACATATCTGCAAGAGGCCAGTAAGATTCTTTGTGTCATGAAAAAAAAGCGTGGGGGCGATTTCTGCGTGACTTTAATCGTAGTGACTTATCTGAGGAACTATAGACCAACTCCGTAAGAAACTGTCGTCTGATTCTTCTCAATGCTTGTTATCTTACCCAATACAGCCCTATATCTTTACCGTATGAGAACTCACGATCCTTGATTACTCAAACGCAGATCCTGCGTACTATCAAGACGTATGGACAACTTTTTGAGGGACTTTAACCCATTACTAAATCGTTGTCACTGCGAACCTCTGGCTCCAGTTATTCAGTTATTGATATAGATACGCATGATTTTCCCGGTCGTTGGTACTGCGTTAATTTGCCGACGGTGCCTTGGTAAAGGTCTTAGATATTCCATGAACGGAAATCAGACAAAGACCGTTAGTTCTGAATAATGACGACGCCTGCTCACCTGCCGCACAGCCCTCCACGACAAAATCGATACCATTCTTGCGGGCATAATCAAGCTTTTTGTCAAATGATTTTAAGGAAAGGCCTTCAGACACGCGCGACCACCAGATTTTGTAATAGGATGGGCACCACATTACTGCTGCGCCACGCTTATAATCGACCCAAACACGGCGATGTGCGGCAAATTCAAAGGTAGCGGCGTGACTATTAGAGGCATTTTGATCCTGTGAAGTCACCTTTCCCGTAAGCTCCCTTTGTCTCATATCGAAAACTGGAATTAGAAAAATAGCATCCGGCGGGGTATTAGCTCGTGCCCATTGACCAAGCCTTGTCCATTCCGACTGCCATGCAGATTCTTCCATGTTTACTTTGACATTTTCCCAAATGAGATATGGCCATATAATCATAAGACAAATTGCTGCAAAATAGTCTAATCTGAATCTATTGTTTATAAACCAGAGTGGAACTATTCGCCTGGCTATTGTCCACGATGAAACAAGGATCACCAAGGGAGCCAATAGAGACAAGTTCTTTGGCATACATAGAATAAGGATTAAAATCGGTGCAAAAACTTTTGCTAGAATGGGGTCTCTACCAGTCAGCCATTGTAAAGCCAGCGTCAGACTTCCAAGTACCGCTAACAAATGAAACAGTGTGCTTACCCGCAACAAATGGAGGTTAAGGATGCTTGCGTTGTGGGTGAAATGAGGAACGGCAATGCCAAACGAATAGACTGCCACATAGCCCGTCATGGCGAGCAAGAAAAGCCGTGCTGATTTCCCTAACGCCGCGAAAGACAGGAAGCTAAGCGACACCACCAGAACCATCTTGATCTTTTCGGTCAACTTGATCGTCTGGAACAAAAAATGGAAAGGCCAATATTGGGTGAGATAAACCGTATAATCAAAATCAAGCGGCACCCCAAACCCAGGGTTTGACAGGACATTCCATACGACTGGCGCTGAAATTAGGCAAAAAATGACAAAACCGATTGAGCCCTCGACCAGAACATTACGCCACCCGATTTTGCGGTGAATAAGCAAAAATGCTGTCATAGCTGCCAATGGCACGATATTCCAGACAGCCATAAACGCATTGACAAAAAACACGCATCCATTGAGGCCAGCAGCCCATATCAGTCTGCCACGGGCCATGAAGTAAAGCATAAGGAGCGTCAGCCCATTACCCATTTCAGAATGTGTAAAGAAATTAGTAAAAAGGCCACCACCACCTGCATAGGAAGGGACTTGCAGAAGTGTCATTAGGCAGAGAAACCCGACAAACAGTGCCCGCTCTTTGCGGGTCTGCACACCGAGCAGATCGGCACAGGCCAGAAACCCAATAAAGGTGATGAGCCGCGACAGGTAGTCAAGCCCCAGAAACAACCAATAGGAATCGACATAACGACCCAAACCTTTGAGTAGTAGCCAAGGCCCGGCAGCGAAATAGCGGAGAGATTGGATAAAAGGATCCTGAGCAAACTGGGGTTCATCGAAAAGAGCGAGGACGACTGGCAAATGAAAAATATTATTGTTCACACCGAAAACAAACCCGGTGATCGCCAATGACACTAGAGCGCCAACTATGACCGACGCTACAAAGCCGACTGGGTCGGAATTTTCACGGAGAGATACGGAGCTGGGGGGCTGAAAATTCATGATGTGTAGTTTTCCATGGTTAATTAGCGAGAAGAGTGGTGGCGATTTCGGGGGAGACGATTAATGACTAACTCAAAAGTATTTCTCAGATTAAGCATTCGCGCATCGGTCTTTGACCAGTTGGATGATTAATGTGGTAGCTGGTTTACTTGCCTACCCCTATCAGAAAAAACAGACAGTAGATGCTTTTCTTGCCTTGTATGACTCGTGTGGACACAACAGAAAAGCCTTTAGGCCACCGTGCTTGCTTTAACTCAGCCCTGCATTGTGCTTCGGTTCCGAACTGTTTAAGAAAATCAGGCATTGATAAGCCCGATTGAAACTGAACGCGATTCATTGGCATGACATGCCCTTCTATTTATGGGCTAAAATTCAGTATACGCCACCACTTGATGCAATGGGGCTTCGCTGAAGCATCTTGCTAATCAGGAATTTATATTGGTTGGCAAATAGACTTTTAACTTTTTGAAATTATTAACATATTTATTATTAAAAGTTTTAATTTTTATATCTGCATCGCAGTCAATCTCAGTTCGGTAACAAGATCCGTATAAGCCGACTTATACCTTCTGGCACCTTAACGCCAGGTTTTCTGTTTGAATCCGCTGTGCCAAGACACCGGCACAGAAGTAAAACACCATCATTGCCACAAAGTTGTCGATCAAATTTTCGCTAAAGAAATACACTATGATTGCTAAAAACGGCACAGATTCCCAACGACGGCCACAGTTGAAAATGATCAAACCAATCAGTAGCACAAAGCCTGTAAAAGCCACGATCCCACATTCAAAAAGATATCGGAGGTAATCGTTATGTGGCGGAAGGTGAATGTCCGCCATTTGTACAGAAGAGCCGGTGCCAAAGCCAAAAACCCAGTCAAAAATTGAACCATTAACATAAATATCCAGCAAATTCAGCCAATGTTTTAGTCGAAAGATAAACGATAAATCTGTGGTATGCAGCGTTGCTACCAACTCTCCGAAGCTCACTGTCTTCAAATCGATCCTCCCTGTCACAATTAACAAGAAAGTATCAATAACAGGAGTAAATCTAGAAATAATGCTAAGAGTAGGGTTCACTACATACAAGATAGCAATGGCGGCAATAATAATTAAAACACCAAATTTTATTGATTTGTCTCTAGCTACAGTCAACATTAACGAAATCAAAGTTGCAAAAAAAACACCCAATGTTTTAAAGATGGCACCGGAAAAAAAGTATATCAGGAAGTTCTTAACCGGTTTGCCACTGAGTACATTGTAGAAAGTAAAGAGCGTTAAAGGGTAAATCGCAGCGCTGTTACGATTAGCGAAAAATGAAACTTCATTGGAAACGCCGAAAGTACTGGCAGCAGACGAGGTAAAAATAGCTCTGCCGGATACTAATTGCCATATCCACAAACCCGATGGCAAAATGATCAACAGCATAAATAGCGATTTCACGTATTTGTTTCGCCAGATCAAAGCATAGGATTGCGCTTCGATTGACGCACCGAAAAGCACAAATAGCGGCCCCATCAGCATCTTGAGGGTAACAGACCAATCGAGATGATCAATGTTGTAAACCGTTGACCCAATGATCCCGTAATAATAAAGGTTCAGCGCAAAGCCCAACCCCACAAACAAGCTTTTCCGGTCAGGCAAAAAAGCAGCAATAGCCGCCATCAGCATAAAAATTGCAAACGATACCGTATAGGACAGCGTCTTCAACACCTCGGATTGCAAAAAATTGGCGAGCGCGAGCAAAGCCACATAACCCGTAACAGCCCATAAAAAAATGGCTGTAGGGTTATTGTTATGGGGTTTCAGGTTAGCTGCGTGCATCATGATCAATGGGAATTGTGCGTGGCATTGTTGGGCAGTCTCATCAATTGCTGTAGTTTATCAATCGCAAATTCCCACCTGAACTGGTGCTGCAGCAATCTGCGCCCTGCGACCCCCATCTCGATTCTTCGAACAGGATCCGAAACAAGGTTGGCAATCGCATCGGCAAATCCAGTCGTGCTCCTGGTATTACAGGCCATTCCATGTACTCCGGATTGAAAGCCCTCTATCCCGTTAAATGCTGCCAGCCCCCCCACCACAGGAACACTTGCGGCCATGGCTTCAATTGTTTTGTTTATAAGACCGTAGCCTTTGAAAATAGGGCTAAGCACAATCATAGCATCACGATATGACTGGCTAAGATCCTCGATGAATTCGATATAGGTGATATGTGTGGAGGATTGAATGGCAGCCTTCAACGTAGTGGATGCCCCTTTTCCCACTATGGCAAGCTGACATTCAGGACAGCGCTTGAGCACTTCAGGCCATAATTGGCTGACCAGCCAGTCGGCAATCGGGGCATACTCCCCACTTAATTCGGCGACAAACAGCACTGTGCCATTCTCAGACACCGGGGTCAACTCGAACAAATCCGCACTTACACCATTGGGTACCAAGACTACATGTGAAGCGGTTTCCACCGAGACCAGTTGACGCATTAGCTTCAGGTCAGTACTGGTTTGAAGCAGTATATGGTCATAAGGGGCAAGCAGTTTTGCCTCTATTCTGGCAATCTGGTAGGTGCGAAGGCGATGCTGAAAGCTTTTGATTGCGAGTTTCAAGCCGCCGAAACTTTGCCTCGCTTGGAGATAATATAAAGCTGTACAGCAGTCATGAATTGCAGCAATTGCCAAAGAACATGAAATTATTTGTTGTAAACCTGAAGATCGCCATTTCGCCACCGCGCTCATGGGGGAAACCAGCACGATATCAACCGACATTTGCTCTGGCAGAGCATACTGATTTGTTCGTTTCCACCCATGATTATACATCTCACGCCGTAACAACTCGTCCAGCACGCGGGGCAGTTTACCCTTGCGCGACAAATAAACCACTTCGATCTTTCCGAAGATGCGTTCATTATCGGCAAGCGCATCCAAACTGGGCGGCGAATTGTGGTCTGCCAGCAGCAAAACTTTTACCGGCTGTGTTTTCATCAAGCCGACCACATAATTGTAGACAGGCAGAGTAATACCATTCCTTGGCGGATAAGGTAATTGATCGGTCACGATCAGAACCGACGAATCTGCTGGAGTTGACGTCATGGCGATCATCGGATTCCCTCGAATGTCGCTTTCGACAGATATTTTGTATCAGTTGAAATGACTAGCACAGTAGTGTGAGCATTATTTTTATCCTGTTGTATAGTAAACCTCGCCTTCGCAAGCAGCCAAAAGAATATGAACACTACAAGGTTTAAAACAGACGAAAAATATTTTAATTGCGAATAAAGATTCATGGGGTCATTTCCTGGTATATGCGCTTAAGATGTAACGGAATTCCACCACCAGCCTTTTGGAACAACCAAGCCAGAGGATAAAAAGAAAAACACAGACGAAAATAAACCCTAGCATTATCATTGATGGCAACAAGCCGCTGTGCATTGCCTCGATAGTTGGACGCACGATTAATACCGCGCACCAAGCATCAAATGTGGCAATCAGGCCGGGGGTCATTTGCCGCAGTACATCTACGCCTTTTGATTTTGTCGCTTTCATTGCATACAGTAAACTGATTGGAAAACAAGCAATTTGAGAGATCACAAAGTACAAAGTGATTTCGCTAATGGACTCCGCATTGGATAGCATCATTGCAGCTATGCCTGAAACCAATTTGATTACAGTGAGATAAAGGATTGCCCGTGACTTTCCAGACGCGCTCAAGGCCGCATAATTGAAATAATGTACCACTTCAATCGCCCCGGACAGACAAAGCCACTGCATCACCTGATCGACCCCCACCCATTTCTCACCGAACAATAGACTGCATAGCTCTGACGCTAATGCGGCCATTAATGTAAACAGGGCAATAGTTGTGCAACTGGCTAAAAATATAAATCTGAGATAAACCTGCCTGAATCTATCAATTTCAATGCTTATCCTTGACATGGCGCTAAATGACACGTCATACAGCACATCACACAGAAGTTGCCGGACAGTCAGGTACAATTTTGAACCTACGGTGTACAGGCCGAAAGCCGCTATGCCAAATTTCCCGATAATGATAAATTCTATGATCCTTCCGGAAAAAAAGTCAAGTAGCTTGCTGACAAAAACATTGCTGCTATAGGAAAAAAGGCTGCGAAAATTTTCAGTTGAAATGCCTTTGACTGGATGCCATATTCTGGAGCGCAACAATACCACGCCAATGATCGCCGCTGTTGCAATGGCTTGAACCACAAGACTTAACGCGCCAAAATTGTTTGCCGCAAGTGCAATGGCAATTATGCCTGCCAACACTCCGGATAAAAGCGAAGCTTTGGCCAGTCCTTGAAAATCAAGCGCCCTTTTACGCATGGCAGATTCAAAATTGATCGCAGCAGTAATGGGCGGAATGATGGCGGCTAGTTTGATAAGTGATGCGGCATCATCAGCACGCAGTTGATGGGCAATTTCTTTCGAAAAAATAATTAACAGGCATGAGGCCAACAACGACGTACCAATTGATATGATAAAAGGAAGATTCAGGTCTTTAGGTTGAAGATTTTTACGTTGGACTATGGCGCCAGTGAAGCCTTGCTCAGAGATAACTGCGACAAAAGCCAGCACCAGCGTTACTGTTGAAGCCAGCCCCAGCTCTGCAGGGCTCAAGTAGCGGGCCAGGATAAGAAAAACCAGGATAGTGAATAGCTTCATTCCCCAGTTTTGAATCGCTGACCAAATAAAAGCGGTTGCAGTTTGCTGTTTTAGATTAGCACTCATAAGCGAGCCAGGTTGTCGTGGAGGATTTTGCTGACAACCCAAGTGTTAAAAACCGCATAATGGCTTATTCCATTTAGCTGGTTTAACCATTATTTCGACTACGAAAATTTTATCTATGTCCATCGGCTTTAAAAAACAGCCTGAAAATTAATCCCGGCTGATTGGATTTCGTAGGATCTACGCGGGTCGTTGGAATCGCGCTTTTCGTAGTTCAGCACCGCACCGATGCTGATGTTATCGACTGGGTGATACATTAGGTTAAAACCGATATTACTGACATTATCTATTTGTTGGAAATTACCCGTGCTGCTGTTGCCAGAGTTGCCCAGAAACTGCTGTTGTTGGTAGGACACGGGTAATGTCAGGGCAATTTTAGGGCTGGCCTGCCAAGTGGATTTAATCTCTACGCCCTGAGTTAGCAAAAAACTGGCAGACCGGTTGTTAGCTTGGTAGATATCGCGTTTTGCGGACAGCTCCAGCAATGTTTTGTCGCTAGCCTGCCAGTGCAGATTAAACTGTGCGATTATGTCGGCAAAATCAAGATTGCGGAAATGCGCATGTTGTTGTTGTGTATAGCCAAATAACCCATCGATGCGGGTTTTGCTGCTGGCATGCCAATCCCAAGTCACAGCATAGTTGAATCGCGTGTAAGCATTATCCAGGGTGTTGTCGTTGGGTAATAATGGGCGTTGTGGATATTGACCATCGGTTGCGAGTAACCTCAGCCCCAAAATACTGCCGGTGGGGCTTAGATATTGCAGGTTGAGCTCGGCATTATCTTCAGTATTGTTGTTATCTTGCCGACTTTTATCGTCAAACCGATTTTCTGTCCTAAATACGCCAAACTTGATCTTGCCGTTAGGGTGAAACAGGTAACTGGTGTTGGCAAAATAACGTTGGTTATTTTGCAGATTGGGTATTTGGCTACTCAATTGGGCAAAACTGCCCAGGAATTGTTTGTTAGCGTAACCGATTTCGCCATTCAAAACACTCCCGAATTGCCAGTTCCATTGAGCCTGGGTGTCCCAGCCGATGTAATTCAGGTTGCTGAAGCTTTGGAACCAGTTCTGGTTAACGTTGGCTTTGATGAGGATATGCTGTCTGCTGATTTTCCAGTCCACATCAAACCCACCATTGACTTGATTGATGAGTTCGCTATCGACATTGTCAGGTCGTCTAAAAAAATTGCTGTCATATAGCGTATTGAAGGCAACATAGGGCTTGATAGTATCGTCTGGCGATGCTGTGGCATTGCCGCTGCCCGGCATGGTACTGCCTAGCAGATACATAAAACACGCTGCTAAGGATCGTTTCCCTGTCGTAATGTTTTTGCTGGCGCACTGCAAATAATCAAAATGTAAGAGCACCTCTATCTACACCGTTACGGGGAGCAACCCCTTAACGCCCTTGCTAATTGCTTTCTTCTTATTTTTACAGACAACGCTAGACCGCGTAATCACGGCTTGATGTGGCTTTATGGCATGGTTCATTATAAAAAGCTCGCTTATAAACTGACTTTTTGCGTTGTCTTTTAGACTTCTAAGGTATTTTTCAGTCCGTGCTTTACATTGCTGGTTTATCAAAAAAATACGGCTAATTGGAGAGGCCTCGCTTTTGCCTATTAGTTTCCACGGCGTTACCAAGATAGTTGACACCTTGGTCTTGTTTGTCATGATCATCATCAGATTTGGTCTTTGTTTTTAACGTCTAATAATCTGTTATTACAGCGCCGAGGCATTGAGTGCCCGTTTCTTGCAAGGCTTCTTTTAACAATTGCAAATTATTCAGATGGGTTTTGTGTTGCCGCGCCACTAACAGGGCGCCGCCACACAATGAGGCGATTATGCGTGCATCTATACCCTGTTCTGCTGCCGGTGTGTCGATCAGGATCACGTCAAATTGTGTTTGCAATTGTTGCAGGCAATTTTTTAAGTTTCGACTGATCAATTCGACCGGATTGGGCGGCACTGTACCCGCAGTCAACACCGATAAGTAACGGAATCCGGCAATGCGGGTAACAACCGATAGATTGGCACGTCCGACTAATACGTCTGAGAGGCCGTAACCCGCTTGGAGTTTAAATAACTCATATTGCCGAGGTTGTCGCAAATCGGCGTCAATTAACAGAGTACGTACGCCAAGCTGGGAAAAAACAATAGCCAGATTGGCCGCTATGGAGCTGCGCCCTTCCTTGCGGCTGGGGCTAACCAATGCCAGCGTTTTATGGACATCGATAAACCAGCGCAGCATCAATTGCCCCCGAACTGTGCGCAACGCTTCCACTTGCGCAGTAAAGGGCTGATAAGCAGCGATCAATTCCCGACTGAAGTTCTCTTCGCTGGCCGCCAGAAAGGGAAAATCAAATTGATACGATAAAGCTTTATGTACGTCATCATCGTCAATCAATCCCAGCGCCTTGGCGGCTTCAACAAAACGCAAACCTTTTTGTTTCTGTAGGGCGGTAATGTTTTCAATATCGCTGTCATTAATTTTCCCCGCAACCCGTAAAAAATTCCCTATGGAAAGGGTTTGCGCGGTTTTTTTATCGTCGTCGGCCATCTTGTTGATAATTATGGTTTCTGTTATGTTTATAAACCGATTCAATCGCTGGTAGCGTTACGGGTGTCGTCGAGAGGAAATAACCGGGGCAATCGTTTTTGCTTGGCAGCAGGAATAGAAACAACTGCGAAAACAGGAAGGTTCAGTATTTCCGAAATATCAAAACTGGATCGCACCCGGCGATCCAACAGCTCTGCCAGTAAGGCAGCACCCACTCCTAACATACCTCCCAGAAAAACCGACAGAATGACGTTCAATAACACTTTCGGCTTAGCGGCCTTTTGCGGAGGAAGGGCGGGGTTGAGGATCGCGATATTAGTCTGGCTCATTTCGCTTTCCATGCGGGTTTGTACTGCCCGTTGCATGGCTGTATCGTATGCCCGCTGTGCGTTTTCCACCTCATGCTTAAACACTGCTATTTCGTCATGCTGTTTTTTCAGTTCGAGCACTTTTTCCTTCTGTTCAGCCAAATCATTAGCTACTATTTTGTCCCGTTGACGGGAAGAAGCAAGCCCACTGATGATACTACTTTGCACCATTTTTATTTCAGACTGGATTTTCTGTTGCAGGCTGTTCACTTCGATTTTTGCTTGCTTATATTGTGGATGATTTATATCAACCCGCTTGGATAGTTCGGCAAATTTGGTTTCCGCCCGCGCCAATTCAGACTTCAGCGCTTGAATCAAAGAGCTGTTCAATACTTCTTGTAACGACTCAGAAGAGCCGCCTTGCTTTATAGTAGCCGTCAGCAAATCTTTTCTGGATTGCAACTCACTAGTGCGTGCCTGGCTGTCCACCAAATGCCGTGATAGCTCAGCCAGACGTGAATTATCTATATCAAGACGGTCATCAGTCGCGACAATACCATGTTCTAGTTGATAAGTTGACAGTACTGACTGCGCATGCTCTAAACGTTCCCGCAAAGAAGCCAGTTGTGAATCGAACCAGTTGGCAATCAGTTTTGCCGGTTGGGCACGTAATTCAATGCTGGTTTGTATGTAGGCATCAGCAAAAGCATTGGCGGTAAGTGCCGCTAATTGGGGGTCGATAGAAGTAAAATCAATTTGTATTAGGCTACTCTCGTGTGACGGGCTGATTTCCAGCTTTTTAAGCAATAAATCCGCAATCCAGTCGCTGATGTCACCACTGCCCCGGTTTTTTGCAAAGTCTTCCTGCATTTGCGGTCTTTCGCTGAGTTTCAGCTTATCTACCACTCTGCGGGCTACATTATGACTGGCAATAACCTCCGCCTGAGTTGCCATATATCCCGGCAGCAGTTGTGCCGGCAAATTCAGTCCTGTTAGCGGGTCGACAATGCGTTGATCAACAACTATTGAAGTCGAAGCCACGTATTGCTTAGGTAGCCATAGGCTTACTGCCAAGGTCGCTATTGCCGTCATCATCAAGGTAGATAAGGCAATCCATTTACGCGACCAGAGAATGCTAATAAATTGATAAAAATTCATGTTATTCCTTTAGTTTTATTGATTCAATTTGAGAAACCAATTACTGGTAAAACAAAAAAGCATCCTGATTTGCAATCAGGTTAAAACCAACGTTCTCCGACATAGATAACATCATCTTTTAAAACGGCATGACTCAATCCCACTTCAATTTCCTGTAAAACATGGTTTTTATCCTTGCGTCTTATGACGATGCCATTTTCAGTACCGCGTGGCGTTAGACCACCACCGATTGACAAGGCCTTCAATACCGAAATATCCGGATCGATGCGATAACCGCCAGGGTGCTGCACTTCACCATAAATATAAAATAAGGGGGCTTTAGGTACGAATACTACGTCACCTTGCTGCATTTTAAACGGTTCGATGCTTTCAGGAGCTTCCAGATAAGCCTGTAAATTCAATTTTAGCTTTTGCGGCTTGCCGTTGACAGTGCGGGTTACTACTGCCCTGTTTTCGCCTGTGTCATTGATACCTCCAGCCATAGCGATCAAGTCAACTATTGAGCTATCGGAATCCAAGGGATATCGTCCCGGTTTATTGACATTGCCCAGCACTGAAACCAATTGGCTGACACGTTCCAGTACAGTAACACTGACCTGTGCATCATGGATAAAACCACCGTTGATTAACCGTACGGCAATGGCTTCCTCCAGCTCCTTATTGGATTTGCCGCCCGCCGTTACTTCACCAATTAACGGAAAAGTAATCCTTCCATTTGCTGAAACACGGGTTTCAGTTTTTAAATCGTCATATCCATACACAGAAATGCGCAAGACATCATCCGGGCCGATGTTATAGGCGGCAATACTCTGTTGCATAGGACACAGTAAAAATAAAGCCACTAGCAAACGATAGCTTTTATCAAGCCATCTTAATTTTTTGTTAATACGCATTGTTATCCTTAATAACCAAGCCGATGGTTTTAAATATGATGAATAAGTCGAGAAATAGAGTCCAGTGCCGCAAGTAATCGAGGTCGTATTCAACCCGATCCTGCATTTTGTCGATAGTATCGGTTTCGCCCCGAAGACCGTTGATTTGCGCCCAGCCGGTAATGCCTGGCTTAACCTTATGGCGTACCATATAGCCTTTGATTAAGCTACGGTACATCTCGTTATGGCTAATAGCATGGGGTCTTGGCCCCACAATGCTCATGCGCCCCTGTAGCACATTAATAAACTGCGGTAACTCATCCAGAGATGTTTTTCGTAAAAAGCCGCCAAACCGGGTGATTCTTGGATCGCTACGGGTTGCCTGGTCAACCTGCACACCGTTTTCCATAACAGTCATACTGCGAAATTTATAGACCAGAATTTCCTTGCCGTCTAATCCATACCGATGCTGTTTGAATAGCACAGGCCCCGGTGAGCTGAGCTTTACGCCAATGGCAACCATTAGCATCAACGGAGCAATCAATAGCAAAATAAAAAACGCTAACACCACATCACTGATCCGTTTAATCGTGCCATTGATGCCAGTAAAAGGACTTTCGCACACTGCCACTATAGGGATACCTTTTATAGCGCAGATGTGAGATTGAATTAAATCAAACAAAAATATATCCGGTACAAAGTAAATCGATGCAGTGGTATCGCGCAAGTCATCCAATAAAGCCAGAATCCGTGGCTGTGCAGTCATCGGTAAAGCAATGTAAATTTGCTGAACCGTATGGGTTTTAACAAATTCGGCAGCCGATGCTATGCTGCCTAGCAATGTTTCTGGCGATTGTTGGTTTGTTTTTGAGAGGCGTTCCGACCAACGATCATCAAAAAAGCCCATACAGGTCACTCCCAGCAACGGGCTTTGCATAAACTCATTGCTCAGTTTACGGCTTAAATCGTTAAGTCCGACAATGACCGCCCTGGAGACCTCACCTTCGGCTAATGAGTATCGGTGTAATAAAAGGCGTAACGACCAGTGCGCCATCGCCAGCACGACTGGTGTGATCAAAAACCAGGAAAACAGCACTTGCCGTGAAAAATAATCCGTCAGCTTAGAGGCAAAGCCAACCAATAGCAGTAGGCTAATCACAAAAAACCATTGGAACACTAAACCAGTCGCAGCTTTCTTCCAAAAAAGGTTGTTTTCCTCAAAGTCGACACCATCAATTAATTGAACAACCAGTAAAAACGACAGAATCAATAATACAAAATAACCTTCTTCAAATTCTCCCAGGTAAAACCACACGCAGCCCACTAGGATCAATGACGTTACTACAGGATTAACCAAATTTTTTAAAGTAATCAACAGGGGTCTTTTTTGAAGCATACGCAGGCAGAGTAATTTTAAAGTTAGCGAGCTTTAGTTTAGCAGATGCAGGTCAATTAGACCTAGATACAGGTATCTTTTTATCCATTACGACTGGGCATATGCCTCACTGCCCACAGTTAAGCGTTGAGACATCTTGCACCTGGAGTACAAACCTAGGTTTGCACTCCGGCATTCGCTGTTTATGCGGAATCAAAAAACATGTTTTTTGATTCCGTATTTCTTAACTTAATGGCAGTGGGCATATGCCTAGCATCGAAAAATAGCCCGTCAGCGGATAGTGCCCACACAAGTCATATAGTCCCGTAATGTGTGCATTTAATATATAATAAAATTATGTAAATACCTATACCTCACAGCCCAAATTCAATTGCTTCAATCGGCCAGATTGGATGAACGGCCCAGCTTTATTAAAGATGGTTACGCACTTAACATAGCCTTCATAATGTCATGGTATCTTGAGCGCTCCTAACAGCCCAGAAGAAGTCATGTATAAAACCCGCACCAACCAAATAACCTACGATTTTAAAACACTGCGCAATCTGATGGCTAAGGCGTCACCTCCTCGTTCGGGCGATTATCTGGCCGGTGTGGCGGCTGTCAATAACCTTGAGCGGGTCGCTGCGCAGTGGGTGCTGGCAGATGTACCGTTAAAACAGTTTTTAAATGAGACGCTGGTGCCTTATGAGCAGGATGAAGTGACACGCTTGATCATAGACGGGCATGATAGCGCGGCCTTTGCGCCTATCAGTCATCTGACGGTTGGCGATTTTCGTAACTGGTTATTATCCGAACAGGCAACCACGGAAGCGCTGACGGCAATCGCCCCAGGCTTGACGCCGGAAATGGTGGCCGCTGTATCCAAGATTATGCGTATCCAGGATTTGATTCTGGTTGCTAAAAAATGCCGTGTGATAACCCGCTTTCGCGGCACTATTGGCCTTGCAAACCGATTATCCACGCGCTTACAACCCAACCACCCTACCGACAATCCCGCCGGAGTAGCCGCCAGTATTCTGGATGGCTTACTGTATGGTTGCGGCGATGCCGTTATCGGCATTAATCCGGCGTCCGACAATCTGGAAGCCACCTTGCGTTTGCTGCACATGTTGCATGATGTGATTGAGCGTTATCAAATACCAACGCAATCCTGTGTGCTGGCGCATGTAACGACGACGTTGAAAGCTATAGAGCAAGGTGCGCCGGTTGATTTGGTTTTTCAATCCATCGCCGGTACGCAAAAAGCCAATGACAGCTTCGGCATCAATCTGAATCTGCTACAAGAAGCCCATAGCGCAGCGCTTGAGCTGGGGCGTGGAACGTTGGGCGATAACTGTATGTATTTTGAAACCGGCCAGGGTAGTGCGCTGTCTGCCAATGCCCATGAAGGAATGGATCAGCAAACCTGCGAAGTCAGGGCGTATGCGGTCGCACGTAAATTTAAACCGCTATTGGTTAATACCGTAGTCGGTTTTATCGGGCCGGAATATCTTTACGATGGCAAGCAAATCATCCGCGCCGGTCTGGAAGATCATTTCTGCGGCAAATTACTGGGTCTGCCAATGGGTTGTGATGTCTGCTACACCAACCACGCAGAAGCCGATCAGGATGACATGGATATGCTGCTCACTTCTTTTGCTGTAGCTGGCGGAACATTTATCATGGGCGTTCCGGGGGCTGATGATGTCATGCTCAATTATCAATCGACTTCGTTTCATGACGCACTTTATGTGCGCCAAGTGCTAGGATTGAGACCCGCGCCCGAATTTGAGCAATGGCTGCAACAACACCAGATTTTTAACGCCGACAATCGGTTGCTCCAACAAACGGATGTTCCGGCCTTATTTAAACCGTCTTTACGAAACTTGAGCGGGTACAGCAATGAGCAAAAATAACAAACCGGAGCTTGCCCTTGACCCATGGCATAACTTAAGCCAATTCACCACCGCGCGTATCGCTTTAGGGCGAGCAGGCATGAGCTTGCCGACCCGCGCCTGCCTGGAATTTCAGTTGGCGCATGCTCTGGCCCGCGATGCAGTCCATATACTGATGGATTTTGCCGCGCTCGCACAACGCTTAAACGTGCGGGGCTATCAAACGCAGACCTTACAAACTCAGGCAGAAAACCAGTCTATGTATTTGCAACGCCCCGATCTCGGACGTTTGTTAAGCGCATCGGCGCTGGACTGTTTACAGCAGAATGTGCAAATCTCCGCTGATGCAGTGGTCGTTGTGGCCGACGGCTTATCGTCCAAAGCCATAGCCCATCACGCCGAACCTTTCCTAAGTTTATTGTTGCCGGAACTACACGCAAACGGTTATAAACTGCCGCCCGTGTGTCTCGTAAAACATGGACGGGTAGCCATAGGCGATGCTATCGCAGAACACTATGTCGCCAGACTGTGTATTGTATTGATCGGTGAACGCCCCGGCTTAAGCTCGCCTCACAGCATGGGCATTTACTACACCTATCAGGTAAAATCAGGCATAAGCACCGATGCCGACCGCAATTGCATTTCTAATATCCATAACAACGGACTGAGTTATGAACAGGCGTTGAAGAAACTGCTGTATTTAATTCGGGAGTCCGAAAGATTAAAGCTTTCGGGGGTTAATTTAAAAGATGAAACGACGGATGCGGAACTGGAAGATAGGCAGCAGGGTAATTTTTTACTGGGTTGATTGTTGAAGAGTATATTATGTTCTGAGGTACCGAAGACTATAGGATGTGCTGAGGAACGAAGCGCATCGGTCGAATAACGCTAAGGTAAACTAATGACTGACTATCGTCGCATCTACATCCCTGGTTCAAGCTGGTTTTTCACCGTTAACCTCGTAAGATCTTACTTTTTGTATTTACTCAGAATATTGTGCCGGTAAAAATGAACGGGATTTTCGATTAATTGGCTTCGTATTTTCATTATCCTATGAAAAGGTTTGAGCAAGAAATCCCCTCCTTACTGACTTGTGTGAGCGTACTCAAAAAACAGGGAAAATCAATTAACAATCCATTTTGGATTAACCATTATCAGGTGCAGCGCAAGGCAAGATATGGATATAA
>JAYTJI010000132.1:0-2870 GCA_043731245.1 Methylococcaceae bacterium
CAGGGTGCTGCAAGTTACCATCCATGGCTCTGGATTCCGGCTTCCCTGCCGGAATGACGGAGTTTTTGGCGCTGGCTGAATCATCTTACTAATCAGGAAGCCTTTTGCAATAAACTGTTCAAAACGATTTTGCAAAATTCTTCGTCGTTGCCCATCGACTAAGGCACGTAAACCATAGCCAATCTCTGCAACACTAACGCTAGTCACAAACAAATGCAGAGAGGTTTGCTGATTTAACCATGCCAAAACATGCACACTGGGCTGAGGGCGCATAACTTCTGAAATGACATTGGTGTCCAATACAATCACAGTCGTAAATCTATAGGTTCGTGAGCCTTATAGCCGGGTACACCCAGCTCAACACCGTTCGTTTCACCAAACAATTCTAAAGCCATATCGCCTAACTTAATTGGCTGGGTAACGGCTTGTTTAAGAATTTGCCGCACTTCCTCTTCCATTGAAACGCCATGCGATACGGCAAGGATACGCAGCCTTGAAAACACATCATCGTCTAATTTTCTAATACTTAAATTTGCCATGTGGAATAACTCCTAGCTAATAAAATTTCATGCTATTGAAATGATAGCATCTGCTAGCAATGAAATTCAATAAAGTGGCAAAGTGCGTTATACGGCAATATTCATAAATGAACATCAGACTCTGCTGCTTTTATCCTTCTGAATGACATTTAAAATAGTAGTAGGGTACGCATCGCGTACCTTGTGCTAGCTCAAAACACCATTGCATGGTCAACTAAGTATTTTGAATCTCTCTCAACAAGAACCAATTCAGCCACAAATTCTCCGTCTTGTTTGGTACACCATTGTTTCCAAACTATGGCTATAGATGAAGGGCGGCGAAAGACGGCGACAAACTCTCTCTTCGTAAAATAACCCCATTCAGCTTGGTAACGCTCGCAAATCTTATCCAAATAGTTCTTGGTGACGATGTTCTTCATTCTGTCGGTGAAGTCCCTTGTGTGCTTCACATGGTCAACCTCTGTCGACCCTTCCATGAGGTTATCCATGATCGGATTCGCGATTTTCAAGATTTCTTCGTCAGAATTACTTGCCAATTGCATGTGTGTCTCCTTTATGGCGCTAACACTGGATTAATAGACGAGTGCGTTATGCTTTGCCTACCCTACAACACATTAATACTCACGCGACTCTTTGTTCAATTGTGCTGCTAAATTTTGGTCTATCGTTTCAATACAAACTGCCGATTGCTTAAAAGCCGGTTGCCTCGAATGCGGGTCTAATAATCCCAAGGTTAATCGATTGACACAATCAAAAAAATGAAACGGAATAAACACCATGTTTCTGGGTACGCGTTGCGTCAACATGACCATCACTACCGCGTCGCCCCGGCGTGATATGACTCGCACATACGATTGGTGGGCAATACTTAGCTCTTCGGCGGCATCAGGGTTCATTTCCATGAACGGAATCGGACTGAATTTATTGTTGTTGCCAATCTTTCCAGTTTTGGTGCGGGTATGCCAATGCTCCACTAAGCGACCGGAATTTAACCAGAACGGAAACTGTTCATCCGGTACTTCATTATTATTGATGAACGGCAAAGGAATAAGCTTCGCCCGGCCATCTTTGTAACGGAACGTTGCTGGTTCTGTATAAAGACGTTGGCTACCTTTGACGTTTTGTTGCGCCTGCGTTTCGTTATAAGGCCATTGAATACCGCGTTTTTCTTCAATCAAGTCATAACTCATGCCGGAAATATCACACAGACGGCCTTTGGACAGTGCCTTCATTTCATCAAACACTTGTTCCGGCTGTTCCGGAAAGCTGATTTTTTGGCCTTGCTCAAAGCGTTTGGCGAGGTCGTTAAAAATCTGCATATCCGATTTTGAATCGGCATGAGGCTGTTGTACCTGACGTGTAAGATTGACGCGGCGCTCGGTATTGGTAAATACACCTTCTTTTTCAGCCCAGGTTCCAGCGGGTAAAAAGATATGTGCGTATTGGGTGGTTTCCACATCGACGTAGGAATCCTGCACAATCAAACATTCCAGTTTTTCCAGCGTTTTACGGATGCGTGCCGTATTTGCCATTGAGGTCATGGGATTGGTCGCTATGAGCCATAAGCCTTTAATCTCGCCCGTTTCTATGGCGGGGAAAATATCTGTTTCCGTCAGTCCGCGTTGTTTTGGGAAAAATTCAGGGTCGATGCCCCAGAATTGTGCAATTTCCTCGCGTTCTTCTGCCTTTTCCAACGCCCGATAACCCGGTAAGCCGGAACAGGATGACCATTCCCGCGTACCCATGGCATTGCATTGGCCGGTAATCGATAAGCTGGTGCCGCCGGGTTTACCGATATTGCCGGTAACCAGATTCAGATTGTTGATGCCAACCACGCCATCGGAACCGTGTGTGCTTTGGTTAATGCCCATGGTCCAGATGCTCATTGCTTTATCGGCTTTGGCATAAAGGCGGGCTACGGTGCGGATAGTATCTTCATCAATGCCACAGATCTTGGCGGCAGTGCAAGGATCATAGTTTTGCACTTCTTTGGCCAGTTCATCAAAACCGTTGGTGTTGGCGTTGATATAGTCGCGATCTTCCAAGCCTTCAGCCAGAATCACATGAATCAGCGCATTTTGCAGCACCACATCGGTACCGGGTGTGATGGCTAAATGAATATCGGCATTCTGGGCAAAAATTGTGACGCGAGGATCAACCACAATCAAAGGAAATGGCCGCTTTTCCTGCGCATCTTTTAAGCGCCAGTAAATAATAGGATGTTGTTCGGGTAGATTAGAACCCCATGCGATTAAACAATCAGTATGCTCAAAATCTTCATAGCAGCCGGGCGGGCCATCCGAGCCAAACGAGCGTTTATAGCCTGACACC
>JAYTJI010000133.1:0-1061 GCA_043731245.1 Methylococcaceae bacterium
CTTCTGTCAGGCGACCCTGACCCTTAAGCTTTTTAAGCGTAATACTTAATCGATCGGTTAAATTATCAAACATATCTATGTCTTTATTGTTTAATCTAAAGGAAACTACCCGCCAGTACAAATGCGCTAGGACTATTTAACCTGATATATTACCATACCCACTAAGACCTTTGCACCCGTTGCAATGACTCAACACTAAACTCTGCGGGTTGGGTTAATGTAGTATGCCCTAACACCTCACCAGCTCTCACACAAAAGCCAATGAACGCCACTGCACTCCTCGCCACCCTATCAATCTGCACCTATCTGGCCAACACCCTGCTTATTATCCGTGATATAGCCCAGAGCCGTATGCAACACACCGCCCTTTATCTGGCTTGGACAGCGGCTTGTACACACCTTTTATATACTGCCATTATTTTTCAGCAAAATAACGGCTTTAATTTTAGTTTTTTTAGTACTGGCTCACTTATTGCCATGATTGTTGCCCTGCTTTTATTAATAGCGGCACTCAATAAACCCGTCGAAAAATTAGGTATCGCTATATTTCCTATTGCTGCCGTCATGTTAGCGCTAGAGCTGAACCTTGATGATAAAACACAACTGCTATCCAGCTACAGCTGGGCAATGAGCGCCCATATCCTAACATCAATCATCGCCTTTAGCTTATTAAACATCGCTGCACTACAAGCCATCCTGCTCGCCATTCAAGACCAGCAATTAAAAAGTCATCCGCCCAAACGTCTCATCCAATCATTGCCCCCGCTGCAAACCATGGAGTCCTTATTATTTCAAATGCTCGGAGCAGGACTTGTATTTCTGACCATTTCATTAGTCAGCGGCTTTTTATTTATAGAAAATTTATTTGCACAGCATCTAGTACACAAAACTGTTTTATCCATACTGGCATGGATAATATTTACCAGTCTTTTAATAGGTCGCAGTCGTTACGGATGGCGAGGAAAAACCGCTATACAATGGACTTTAATCGGCTTTATATCACTGCTATTGGCTTATTTTGGCAGCAAAATGGTGTTGGAATTGATTTTGCATCGATAAAA
>JAYTJI010000134.1:0-2949 GCA_043731245.1 Methylococcaceae bacterium
ATCATCGGTATATTTCCAGATTAACAGGCCAATAATACCGATAGATAAACCATAAATCAGCCACGCGCTACTGGGCAAAGGCTCCAGTTCGCGGCGCAATACCCGCAGCGGTGACACCTGTTTAAGCCGTAATAGCGGCGGCAGGGCGAAACCCAGTAAAACCGCCATACCGATGATAAAACCGAAACAAACTGCTAATAAACCGGGACTGGCGATGTGTTGCGGTAGCAATCCTCTTAATAAATAGAACAAGGCTGCTTGTGCAAGCCAGCCCAACAAGCAACCGATGGCGCTTGCCACCAACCCCAGCACAATAAACTGACTGCTATAAAGCCAAAGTATTTCATTTTGTTTACAGCCTAGGCAGCGTAATAGCGCCGTCGCATTAAAATGTCGCTCGGTATAACGGCGGGTCGCCATAGCAATGGCTACACCGGAAATTAAAATAACCAGTGTGCTGGATAGTCCCAGATAACGTTCTGCGCGGTCTAATGCTGAGCCCAGTTCAGGGCGGTCTTCATGAATATCCAGTATGCGTTGCGATGAGTTTAACTGCGGTTTAAGCCATTGTTTGAATTTATCTAATGCTTTAGCTTCGCCGCTGAATTGAAAAAAGTAATGGACATGACTGCCCGGCTGCACTATTCCGGTAGCCTTTAGGTCGGCCTCATTAAACATCACGCGCGGAGAAAAGCTGTAAAAATCACCCTGTTTGTCAGGTTCGTAGGTAATGATATGGCTGATAGTCAGTTGTTTTTCACCTACAGTTATCGAATCGCCTAAGTTGAGTTTAAGCGCCGACAAAATACGTTTTTCAAGCCAGGCAGTGCCTTGCTCGGGGCCTTTTTGGGTAATGGTTTCGGCTGAATAATCCGCTGTTGTCGTTTTTAAAAAACCGCGTAAAGGGTAAGCGGCACTAACGGCTTTAATACTGACAAGCAACAGCTCATCATGCTCAATCAAGACACTGGAAAACTCAACTGTTCGGGCTTGCGCTAAATCAAGCTGTGTTGCCTGGTTTAGCCGCTCGACAGGTATCGGTGCAGGGCTGGTTATCACCAGATCAGCCGCCAGAAATTCGGCGGTTTGGTTGGTCATAGTACGTTGCAATCGATCTGAAAACAGTGCAATGGCTGTTGAACTGGTCACGGCAATAATTAACGCCAGTATCATTACCGTCAGTTCACCGGAACGGCTATCACGCCATAACAACCGTAATGCCAGATTAAAACGACTCATACTATGCGCCCCGCATCCAATCGAATGGTTCGTTGACAACGGGTCGCGAGGGCATGGTCATGGGTCACCAGAATCAAGGTGGTTTTGTTTTCAATATTAAGCTCAAACAGTAACTCAACAATAGTTGCACCGGTTTTACTATCCAGATTTCCGGTAGGTTCATCGGCAAAAAGAATCGCCGGTTTGGTGACAAAAGCCCGTGCCAGGGCAACACGTTGCTGTTCACCACCGGAAAGCTGTTTTGGCGTGTGTGTTAATCGATGTGCCAAGCCTACCCGGTGCAATAAAGCGGTGGCGGCAGCTTTAGCGTGTTTATTGCCACTTAACTCCAAGGGCAGCATGACATTTTCCAGTGCATTCAGTCCATCCAACAATTGAAATGACTGAAATACAAAGCCAATCAGCTCATTACGCACGGCCGCCCTGCCATCTTCATTCATGTCCGTTATAACTTTTCCGTTAAGGCTGATTGATCCAGTGCTAGGCGTATCCAATCCCGCCAACAGACTTATTAATGTGGATTTCCCTGATCCTGACTCGCCAACAATGGCAATACTTTCACCGGATTTTATTATCAAATCTATCGATGACAAGATATGCAACTTTCCTTCGGAAGTTAGCACCATCTTGCCTAGACCTTCCGTTACAATAATGCTGTTTGATATTTGATTAACTTGAGTTTGCATAATGCCTAGAGTTTTATTTGCCGTGATAATTTCATTAATGACCATGTCTGCTATGGCCAAGTCGATAGTGGTATTAGGCGATAGTATCAGCGCCGGTTATGGAATTGAAGTAGAAGAAGGCTGGGTTGCCTTACTCCAGAAAAAACTGCTTGCAAGCAACAGCAAGTACAGCATCAGCAATGCCAGCATCAGTGGCGATACCAGCGCCGGTGGTTTGGCGCGTATTGACCCGATTTTAATAGCCCATAAACCTGCTATCATATTGCTCCAATTGGGTGCCAATGATGGTTTACGCGGTCTGTCGCCTATACAGATGAAAAACAATCTTGCCGAGATTGTCCGCCGCGCTCAAAAAGCGGGGTCAAGAGTCATTCTGCTAGGCATGAAAATTCCACCCAATTACGGCAAACGCTATGTTGAACTGTTCTACAAAGTTTATCCACAGTTAGCTAAAGAGCTGGCTATTCCGTTGGTGCCTTTTCTTCTCGAAGATGTCGCGCTGAACAAAGGTTTGATGCAAATTGACGGATTGCACCCTAATGCTAAAGCACAACCCATCCTTGCAAACAAAATTGAGACTTATCTTTTTCCCCTACTAAAATAAACGAGAATTACTAATGACCGTATTAACATTGAAACAAGCCAATCTTATTATAAACACTGCCGTACATGTAGCGAGAGAATTAAACCTGGCACCCTTGACTGTGGTGGTGCTGGATGTCGCAGGACATGTAAAAGCACTGCAACGGGAAGACGGCGCAACTATGATCAGGCAGCAAATCGCGACCGCAAAAGCCTGGGGTGCGGTCAACATGGGCGTATCATCACGCAGTCTGGCAGCAGTAGCATTACAACGTCCGGATTTTATGAATGCGTTAATAGACGTAGCGGATGGCAAAATAATGCCGGTTCCTGGCGGTGTTTTAATTCGTGATGCAGAAAATAATCTCGTTGGTGCCGTCGGTATCAGTGGCGATGTATCTGATCAGGATGAGCGTTGCGCAATTGCAGGAATAGAGGCAGT
>JAYTJI010000135.1:0-2411 GCA_043731245.1 Methylococcaceae bacterium
CGCCGTTGAAAAACTGGAAAAAGAAAGCCTGAAACTAGGCTTTATCAAACTAACAGACATGGCGCCTTTAGCCGTAGCTTTTGAAAAAGGCTATTTCGAAGAGGAGGGACTCTCCGTTCAACTCGAAGCACAAGCTAACTGGAAGGTTTTACTGGATCGCGTCATCAATGGTGAACTGGATGGCGCACACATGCTGGCAACATTGCCATTTGGAACCGCTATTGGCTATGGCACTAAAGCGGACATAGTCAGCGCTTTCACCATGACCTTAAATGGCAGTGCGATTACGGTGTCGAATGATGTCTGGAAGCAAATGAAACCGCAGATACCCATGAAAGACGGTAAACCGGTACACCCTATTAAAGCCGATGCACTAAAACCCGTACTTGAAAAATACAAAAGTGCAGGCAAACCTTTCAATATGGCCATGACCTTCCCGGTCGGGACGCATAACATGAAATTGCGTTACTGGCTGGCAGCCGGCGGTATCAAGCCCGGATTTTATGCGCCGCCTGAAGACACTTCCGGTCAGATTGACGCCGAGACCATGCTGTCGGTGACGCCGCCCCCGCAAATGCCCGCCACTATGGATTCAGGCACTATTGTCGGCTACTGCGTCGGCGAACCCTGGAATCAGCAAGCCGTTTTTAAAGGCATTGGCGTTCCTGTCATCAGCGATTATGAACTGATGAAAAACAGCGCTGAAAAGATTTTCGGGGTGACTAAAGAATTTGCTGACAAAAATCCCAATACCCATAAAGCGGTCATCAAAGCCTTGATTCGCGCCTCTTTATGGCTGGATGCGGAAAGCAATAAAAATCGTAAAGAAGGCATAGAAATGCTGTCGCAAAAACAGTATGTCGGCGCTGACTTTGATGTCCTCGCTAACAGTATGAACGGCACCTTTGAATACGAAAAAGGTGATAAACGCGCATTACCTGATTTCAACGTGTTTTCCCGCTATAACGGCTCTTATCCCTATTACAGCGATGCTGTTTGGAGCTTAACGCAAATGCGTCGTTGGGGACAAATCAACGAACAAAAACCGGATGCCTGGTATATGGAAATTGCCAAGAAAGTGTATCGCCCTGATGTTTTTATGGCGGCGGCTAAAGCGCTGATTGCTGAAGGTAAAGCTAAAGCGAGTGACTTCCCCTCTGACAAAGAAACCGGTTTTAAAGCGCCAAGTTCCGATTTTATCGACGGCATAGCTTTTGACGGCACCAAACCCAATGACTATCTGACTAAATTTGCTATTGGTCTTAAAGGTAAGCAAAAAGTCGTCGGCGGCAAGGTTGTTGAGTAATGCCCGCGTTCTCGCGCTGGTCGTTATAAACAAGTCAGGGCGAGCGATAAAAGTACCGTCATTCCGGCAGGGATGCCGGAATGACGAGATTAAATACACTTGGGTATAACGACGAGCGTCTGGCAAGTGTCGGGTTACTAAGCCAACCCGGCCGACAAACTGACAGATGATTTATTGCAACAGCGCAGATTGAGGTAAAAATGAGCAACCAACTAATCAAATTTCTTAACATAACCGGTTTAACCTGGTTTGTTCCTTTTGTAAAAATAGCAGCAGGCGAAAACCCTGCACTACAAGCTCGCCAGCTGTTTCTGATCATGGGCATTCCCATTATCGCCTTCGCTTTATTTCTGGGGCTTTGGAGTTTTTCCGCATCCAAGGTCAACACCAGCCTGGGCGCTATACCCGGCCCTGTTGCGGTTTGGCATGAGGCGGGTGGATTATTGGACGAGCATTTCGCGGAAAGAAATAAAGAGGTTGAGTATTATCAACGCCAGCAAGAGCGCAATAAACAAACACTGGCAGAAAATCCGGCGGCTGAAATTAAAACCCGGCCCTATAACGGTCAAGCCACTTATCTGGATAAGATTTTCACCAGCCTTTACACGGTTTTTGCCGGCTTTGTGATTGCCACACTGATCGCCGTGCCGTTGGGCCTTTTATGCGGTATGAGTCCGGTTTTTAATACTGCCATCAATCCGCTGATCCAAATCTTTAAACCGGTGTCGCCTTTGGCCTGGTTACCTATTGTTACCCTGGTTGTCAGCGCTGTCTATGTGACCACAGACGATTCATGGTTTGAGAAATCATTTCTGACATCAGCAATTACAGTCACCCTCTGTTCGTTGTGGCCAACCTTGATCAATACGGCCGTCGGCGTATCTTCCATTGATAAAGATTTGGTTAATGTAGGAAAGGTATTGCGTCTAAGCTGGTTTACCCAGATCAAAAAAATTATTTTACCTTCCTCATTACCTTTTATTTTTACCGGGATGAGATTATCGCTAGGTGTGGGCTGGATGGTGTTAATTGCTGCAGAAATGCTGGCGCAAAATCCGGGACTTGGAAAATTTGTCTGGGATGAATTCCAAAACGGCAGCTCAAA
>JAYTJI010000136.1:0-9197 GCA_043731245.1 Methylococcaceae bacterium
TTTTTCAGGGCAATTTATTCGCTTCTGAAGCTTTGTTGTAATCAACGCCAACACTGACAATAAAGCTGGTTGCTTCTTCAATATCCATGTCTGATTTTATTAATTTTGATTTATCGACAATTACTGTAAAGCCGGAGGTGGGGTTGGGTGATGTAGGGATAAATAACACATATTTATTTTCATGTTTGTTGGTCACATAAGCAGGCACCCAAATGCCCTCTTTTGGGTATTCAACATAAACCACTTCTTTGGCCATTGTCTGTTCATGTGATGAAAACATGTTGATAACTTTTTTAAGTACACGGTAAATAGTGTTCAGAAAAGGAATTCTATCGATGATAAAGTCAAAGATACTAATAACCCAAGGGCGGCCTTTTTTGACAATGGTGTTGCCTATCGACACCAATATAATAAAACTGACTGCGAAAACCAGTCCGGTATAAAGATAGTTATCCGAAAAATCGTAAACGACTTGGATTAAATCGGAAACCAGCCCTTTTACAAAAATAATAATTTGTAACACAACAACTATAGGAATAACTGCAAAGACGCCAATCAGGAAGTGATTCAATAGTTTTTTAGTGAGCTCGTTCATTTTTTTCTCCGTTGTTTATATTAACTTGATCATCAGGAAGACAGTCTATGTAAAAAAAGCATGCTAATGTCGCTAACATTTCCTCAATCAGTAAAATAGCGCTATAAAGACTGGAAGAAAAGGTGTTGCCTATTATAGGCGAATTTATGATAGTTGTATGAGTGATAGAAAATGCCGCCAGGGAAATTTGGCTTGAATCAAGTTGGTGGATGTCGATATTCGCATTTCGAGCTTTGAACTTGGCCTATATTACCTGACAGGTTTTTCTGATCTAATGGTAATAGGTGCTTTTTATTTATAAGCCGGAATAGACTGCGCTTGCATTGCGCCCGTAGCCTAAGAATTCTTAAAATCAGGATGAAATATCATGCAAAAAAATGTGTTAATTACCGGGGCAGCTAAACGCATAGGCGCAGCTTGTGCCCGGTTGCTACATAGCGAAGGCTGTAATGTATTTTTGCATTATAGATCGTCAAAAGAAGCGGCTTTGCAGCTTTGTTATGAATTAAATCAAATGCGCCCTGATTCCGCCTGCATGATGCAGGCAGATTTGCTCAATAGTGGGGAGCGGGAAGCGCTTGCCAATGAAGCCTGTATGGCGTGGGGTAGAATAGATGTACTAGTGAATAACGCTTCGTCTTTTTATCCAACGGCAATGGCTGATGTAACTGAACAGCAATGGGATGAGTTAATGGGCAGTAATTTAAAAGCGCCGTTTTTTTTGGCTAAAGCGTTATCAGAAACGTTAACTCACAATAAAGGCTGTATTGTTAATATTGTTGACATTCATGCCGAACGCGGCCTGATGGATTATCCTGTTTACAGTATTGCTAAAGCCGGATTAGTCGCTATGACCAAAGTGCTGGCTAAGGAGTTTGGTCCGTCTGTTCGGGTGAACGGGGTTGCGCCAGGGGCAATACTCTGGCCGGATAATGATTTGTCAGAACAGGGTAGGCAAGAGATTTTGCAGCGTGTGGTTTTAAAGCGGTGCGGTGAGCCCGCAGATATTGCTAAGGCAGTATGGTTTTTGATCAAGGATGCTGATTATATAACGGGACAAATAGTGACAGTTGATGGCGGACGTACCTTGTTCTATTAATGTAGAGACGCGATTCATCGTGTTTTAGTCAGCTAAAGAACCCAAGCAGGTGTAACACGCTTTTGTTTGAGATTGGTTTTGTCGAATTTTTCCCATAGCTCTGCATAACTCAGTCGGCTAATCGGATGCTTTAAAGCCGGAGCCATTTCCGCTAAAGGTTCAAGCACGAAAGCGTAGCGTTCAATTTCATTGCGTGGTATCTGTAATCGGCCATCGTTGAGTATCAGGTCATCATATAACAGAAGATCCAGGTCGAGGGTGCGGGCAGAGAATTTTTGACAGTCACGGGTACGGCCATTGTCCAATTCAATTTGTCGTAACTGTCTGGCGACATCTTTCACTTCTAATGCTGAGTTAAAACCAACCACCAGGTTGTAAAAAGCATCGCCTGTAAAACCGACCGGCTCTGATTCATAAACACTTGAGATAGTTAGTTTGCCAAAGCGATGTTCAAGCGCTTGTAAGCTGGCAACTATATTTTTATCCCTGTCGATGTTGCTGCCTATGCTAATGTAACCTGTGGGCATGGCTTATTTCCCGCCCCGTTCGATAACAATACCGACATCACTGGCGCCACGAATAGCGCCTTTTTTATTCAGCGTTATTTTTACCCAGGGGACATTAAATTCATTGCGGATAATGTTGGCTATCTCAGATATTAATTTTTCAACGAGTAAAAACTGGCTGGCCTCAACAAAAGAGATAATGCGTTTGGAAACGGTTTTGTAATCAAGCGTATATTGAATATCATCGGTCTCGGCGGCTTTTTGTATATCAAAAGCCATTTCAATGTCAAGTACAACGGTTTGCCTGGTCTCCCTTTCCCAGTCATAAATACCGATGATTGTTTCAATTTCGAGTCCGCCTAAAAAGATGATGTCCATAGTTATTTCCGGTTATGATGTGCAGCTTTTAAAAACGGTAAGTATCAGGGAAATGTACCCGGCTTACAAGCTCTGAATAAGGAAATATTTACATGATTGAATGGTTGTTTGTTCCGGCTGCCTATCTTATAGGTTCGATTTCCAGTGCAATTATTATTTGCCGCTTGATGGGCTTGCCAGATCCTCGCGAACAAGGCTCAGGCAATCCGGGTGCAACTAATGTCATGCGTATTGGTGGCAAAAAAGCGGCGGCTATTACATTATTGGGCGATTCACTTAAAGGCTTTATTCCTGTTTATAGTGCTAATTTATTGGGGGTTTCAGCTGATTTATTGGCAGTTATCGGCCTGGCTGCATTTGTAGGACATCTTTATCCGGTGTTTTTTAAATTTAAAGGTGGCAAGGGTGTAGCAACATCAATTGGTGTGTTACTTGGCTTTTCCTGGCTGCTCGGCTTTGCTTTTATGGGTACTTGGCTGCTGATCTACAAAATAGGTAAAATATCTTCTTTATCGGCATTGTGTGCCTCTGTTTTATCACCGGTTTATGCCTGGTTTATGGTTGGGAATGTGTCCATAGTAGGGGCTTCGACGGTTATGATGGCGTTTTTGCTCTGGCGGCATAAAAGTAATATTCAGAGGTTGTTGGCTGGGGAAGAGTGACTACAGGATAAAGGTTCAAAACATTCTCTTTCACCTTGGGCTTCTAAGCCAACTCGCTTATCGGCCAGCGCGGACGGGCAAAAATCTCCAAGCCCTGCTGTTGACCAGCCATTAAGCGTTGGCAGCCCGCGTAAGCAATCATAGCGCCATTGTCGGTGCAGAATTCCAATCTCGGGAAATAGATTTGAGCTTGTTCTTTGGTGGTCATTTCGGTTAAGGATGCGCGGATTTGTTTGTTGGCGCTGACGCCACCTGCCACCACCAGTCTTTTCAATCCGGTTTGTTGTAAGGCGCGTTTGCACTTAATGCTGAGCGTCTCTGCAACTGCCTGTTGAAAAGCGGCGGCAATATCCGCCTTATCTTGCCCGGCTTTGTTATGATCGAGTTTAGAGGCGTTGATGGTATTCAGTGTAAAGGTTTTTAAACCGCTAAAGCTAAAGTCTAATCCGGGTCGGTCAGTCATCGGGCGCGGAAATTTAATTTGTGGTCTGCCGTGTTCGGCAAGCGCAGATAGTTTAGGGCCACCCGGATAACCCAGGCCCAGCATTTTTGCCGTTTTGTCAAAAGCCTCACCCGCCGCATCATCAAGAGATTCGCCCAATAATTGGTAGCGGCCGATGCCTTCGACTTGTACCAGCAGAGTGTGTCCACCGGAAATTAATAAGGCAACAAAAGGAAATTCCGGCGGATTTTCTTCCAGCATAGGTGCAAGCAGGTGCCCTTCCATATGATGCACTGCAACGGCAGGAATCTGCCATGCCCATGCCAAGCTTCTGGCGGTTGCTGCACCAACTAATAATGCACCCATAAGCCCAGGGCCTGCCGTATAGGCAATGCCGTTAATGTCCGTGTTTTTTAACTGGCCTTCTTGTAGTGATTGCTTAATGAGTGGTACTAATTTGCGGATGTGGTCGCGTGATGCCAGTTCAGGAACCACGCCACCGTACTCGCTGTGCATTTCGACCTGGCTGTATAATTTATGGTTAATCAAGCCCTGCGTGGCATGATAAATGGCGACACCGGTTTCATCGCAGGAGGTTTCTATGCCTAAAACGTACATTGATTTTTTGAAAATTATAAAAGTGAATGTATAATTGTGGATTCTGTTTGTTCGGTGGATAGTAATTATCCCCACACACAATATTAACATAATTGGAATCCTATAATGCCGTCAGTAAAAATTAAAGAAAACGAACCTTTTGATATTGCTATCCGTCGCTTTAAACGCGCTTGTGAAAAAGCGGGTGTATTGGCTGAAGTGCGTCGCCGTGAGTTTTACGAAAAACCAACAGCTGAGCGTAAGCGTAAAGGTGCGGCGGCAGTTAAGCGTCACTTGAAGAAATTGGCACGCGAGCGTTATGCGCTGAAAAATCTCCGTCGCGGACGTCCAGTCCTGTAATAAGGCGATTGAGATGGATTTGTTGACAGATCGTATCAAGGAAGATATGAAAGCCTCCATGAAGGGAGGTAATAAAGCTAGGCTAGGGGTGATTCGTTTAATTTTGGCCGCTATTAAGCAGGTTGAGGTTGATGAGCGAATCCAGCTTGATAATGAGCGGGTTATCCTGGTGCTTGATAAAATGCTAAAGCAGCGCCGTGAATCTATCAGGCTGTTTGCCGATGCCGGTCGACATGATTTGGTGGCGATTGAAGAGGCGGAGGTTCTAGTGATTCAGGATTTTTTGCCGCTAGCGCTTAGCGAAGCAGAAATCGATACCATGATTAGCGATGCGGTGATTGAATCGGGTGCAGCATCTGTTAAAGACATGGGTAAAGTGATGGGGCTGCTGAAAGTAAAAATGCAAGGTCGTGCTGATATGTCGGTTGTCAGCGTTAAAATAAAGGCAGCATTAGCTGAATAACCTATTTTTGTCCGGGTAAAAAATGTCCGGTAGAATTCCTCGCGAGTTTATTGATGAGCTTTTGGTGCGGGTTGATATAGTTGATTTAATCGATTCGCACGTTCCTCTAAAAAAAACGGGAAACAACTATGTTGCCCGCTGTCCCTTTCATACTGAAAAATCCCCCAGCTTTTCTGTAAACCGTAATAAGCAATTCTTTCATTGTTTTGGTTGCGGTGCAAGCGGTAATGCCATCGGTTTTCTGATGGATTTCAGTCATCTTGATTTCGTTGAAGCGGTTGAAGATTTGGCTGCTTTTGCAGGTATTGATGTCCCTAGGGAGTCGGTTGCTTATCAGCTAGGGTCAAAGAAGGATGATTTAAACAGTCTGTTTTTACTGATGGAGCAGGTAGCAGCCTTTTATGTAAAGCAGCTGAGGGTTGGCGATGAGGGGAAAAAAGCAGCTGAGTATCTGAAAAACAGAGGGGTTAGTGGTAATTGCGCCAATGATTTCATGTTGGGCTATGCGCCGGATGAATGGAAAGCCTTGGCTGGTCAATTTAATCAAAAATTATTGATCGAAGCAGGATTGCTGGTCAAAAGTGATAATGGACAGGTTTATGACCGTTTTCGTGGTCGAATTATGTTCCCTATTCGTGATAAGCGTGCCCGGATTATAGGGTTTGGTGGGCGAGTCTTAGATGATTCTCTGCCCAAATACTTGAATTCTCCAGAAACACCCCTATTTCATAAAGGCAAGGAAGTTTATGGTTTGTACGAACTTCTACAAAAGAATTCAAAGCCGCAGAGGATTCTAATTGTTGAAGGCTATATGGATGTTATCGCCTTGGCTCAGTTTGGCATTGATTATGCCGTTGCAGCGTTAGGCACGGCGACATCACAAGCGCATCTCGATTTGCTGTTCCGGTTTTCGTCGGAGTTGGTGTTTTGTTTTGATGGTGATAGGGCGGGTCGTGAGGCGGCGTGGAGAGCTATAGCATCGGTTTTCCCATCTTTAAAGGATGGTCGGTCTTGTCGTATTATGTTATTGCCCCAAAATCATGACCCTGACTCATTGGTGCGGGAAGAAGGTCTTAATAAGTTTATCGAACGCGTACAATCGGCTCAGGTCTTATCGGATTATTTTTTTGAACATTTTTCTAAAGAATTGAAATTGTCAGAAAAAGAAGGCCGCTCTAATTTGAGAAATGAAGCTGAATCATATTTGAAGCAATTGCCAATCGGTGCATTTAGGGAGATGATGTTTGATGAATTATCTGGTTTGGCTAAACAGTATATTTTGGATAATGAAGCTATACTGGCTTATAAAAAGCAGGTAAAGAAGCATCAACTCAATAGTGGTCGGCTATCGCTGCCACAGTTTGTAATTGCCTTGTTGCTACAAAATCCGAAGCTTATTGAAATAGTGGAGCAAAAAGAGATTGATTGGAGTCAATTGGAATTTGATGGTGTTGAAAGGTTTAAAAACATCCTGTGCGTGATCGCTGATAAAAAACCGACAAATTACGGTGTGTTGCTAGAAGCTTATCGGGATCATGCAGATGAAGTGATTGTTAAAAAATTGGCTGCATTTGACTTAATGATTCCAGATGACGGAACAGAAGCAGAGTTTTGTGATGCTCTAAATGGTTTACTGAAACAGGGAAGGGAGATGGGTATCGCCAGATTGCAGTCCAAGGCGCAAAGCAAAGGATTGGATAGTCAAGAACAAGAAGCACTTGTTAGAATGTTAGCGAATAAGTAGCTTGATAATATAAGTATAATTATAGTACAATCTTCTGTTAAGTGTGATCGTGCTCAATAGAGAGTTCAGTGAGTAAATGATGAATCAAGAACAACAACAATCTCAGCTTAAACAATTAATAGCCAAAGGCAAGATGCAGGGATACCTGACCTATGCCGAGGTTAATGATCACTTGCCCAGTGATATAGTTGATCCTGAGCAAATTGATGACATCATCGGCATGATTAATGAAATGGGGATTCAGGTGTATGAAACTGCGCCTGATGAGGATTCATTGATTACTGATTCAGCGGCAGTCACTACGGATGACGAAGATGCTGAAGAAGTTGCCGCTCTAGCGTCGGTTGACAGTGAATTTGGCAGAACCACGGATCCCGTGCGCATGTACATGCGCGAAATGGGGTCGGTGGAATTGTTAACCCGTGCTGACGAATTAAAAATTGCCAAGCGTATTGAAGAGGGGCAACAGCAACTGGTCAAAGCGATTGCTCGATCCTGCGTTGTTGTAGATGACTTTTTGCAGTCGTTCGATTCTATTTCTAGTGAAGAGGGTGACATCCGCCTGACGGATTTGATTTCCGGTTTTGTTGATTTAAGCGATGCTGATGATTTAGTTGCTGCTTTGCCTGTCAGTGATGCCAGCGATGTTAGCGACGTTATTGAAGAGGTTGCCGGTGCTGAAGAAGAGTTAAAAGGACTTAATTACGAAGAAGTTCAGGAGAAAGTTGAGGCGCTTAGAAAGCAATTAAAAACAGCTTCAGCAGCCATTAAAAAGCATGGTTATACCAATGATAAGACAGAAAAAACCTTTGAAGCATTGGCCGATTTGTTCATGGAATTCAAATGGACACCGCAATATTTAAAAAAATTAACAGCTATTATTCCAAATGGTATTGCTACTGTTCGTGAGCAGGAAAAACTGATCTTGGATATTTTTGTTAAAGAGGCAAACATGTCCCGCAAGGACTTTATTGCCTCATTTACTGAAAACGAATCCAACTCAGAGTGGCTGGAACAGTGTTTGAATGGTGAACATAGCCATTCGGAAGCGTTGAGAACTCGTGAAAAAGAGCTAAGAAAAGCACAAAGAATATTAGCAGATATTGAGGCCGAGTATGGCTTGACCATTAGTGGGTTAAAAGACATTAACCGGCGCATGTCTATCGGCGAAGCCAAAGCAAGGCGTGCGAAAAAAGAAATGATCGAAGCTAATTTAAGGCTGGTTATTTCGATTGCTAAAAAATATACTAATCGCGGTTTGCAGTTCCTGGATTTGATTCAGGAAGGTAATATTGGCTTAATGAAAGCAGTTGATAAATTTGAGTACCGTCGGGGCTATAAATTTTCTACTTATGCAACGTGGTGGATCAGGCAGGCTATTACCCGATCCATTGCAGATCAGGCTAGAACTATTCGAATTCCGGTACACATGATCGAAACGATCAATAAATTAAACCGGATTTCCAGGCAAATTTTGCAGGAACTAGGGCGGGAAGCAACACCGGAAGAATTGGCTGAGCGCATGGAAATGCCCGAAGATAAGGTGCGTAAGGTGTTAAAAATAGCCAAAGAACCGATTTCAATGGAAACACCTATTGGCGACGATGAGGATTCTCATTTGGGGGATTTCATAGAAGATGCTAAAGTATTATCCCCGGTCGAAGCAGCTACGATTGCCGGTTTGCGTGAATCAACACAGAACGTGTTAGCCGGATTAACGGCAAGGGAAGCAAAAGTTTTGCGTATGCGTTTTGGTATCAATATGAATACCGATCATACCCTTGAAGAAGTGGGCAAACAGTTTGATGTAACGCGTGAGCGCATCCGTCAAATCGAGGCAAAAGCTTTAAGAAAGTTAAGACATCCCTCCCGGTCAGAGCAATTAAGATGTTTTCTGGACGGCGAGTAGATAACGAATAAGGGCCCTTAGCTCAGTTGGTTAGAGCGTCCGACTCATAATCGGCAGGTCGTAGGTTCAAGTCCTACAGGGCCCACCATGAATAAAAAAGGCTGCTTATGCAGCCTTTTGTCTATTTTGGGTTTTATCATTAAGAAGGTGGTAGCGTGAGCAATAATTTTAGTTTTACATCAGAATCCGTTTCAGAAGGGCATCCCGATAAAGTTGCGGATCAAATTTCCGATGCAGTTCTTGATGCCTTATTAGCACAAGATCCCCGGTCACGAGTTGCTTGTGAAACACTGGTGAAAACCGGCATGGTTGTTCTGGCGGGTGAAGTTACAACCAATGCCTGGGTTGATCTTGAGGCACTGGTTAGAAAAGTGGTTTGCGAAATTGGCTATGATCATGGTGATATAGGCTTTGATGGGCAAAGTTGCGCCGTATTAAATGC
>JAYTJI010000137.1:0-2984 GCA_043731245.1 Methylococcaceae bacterium
AAAAAACTCAATAACAGTTCTGCTTCAGAATCTGTTGCTGTTATTTGAGAATCGTAATGTTCTCTTTCAGTAACAACAGAATATGAACCTTTTTCAGAATCGAATTTTAGTTTTTGACTTGCTCCAAACTTCATTATTTATCCTCATTGAATAAATAGAATTCAATTTTTTCAGCAATTTTTTTCACCACAGGAAGTGCCACCGAGTTTCCAAATTGTTTGTATGCAGAAGTTTTAGCAACAGGTATTTGGAAGTTTTTTGGAAACCCTTGCAAACTGGCACATTCACGAGGTGTCAACATTCTGGGGTTTTTACCTTCTTGAGGAATCAGGCATTCTTTTCCATCTTTACCATATCTTGCTACTAAAGTATTAGCCGGTTTATTAATATCGGCACAAAAGGCTGTAAAGCCTGTTCCTCGTTCCAGATTGACTGTTGTTCTTCTTTGGTGTCCTGCCCATAACTTATCAGATATAGTGAACCGGTTATCAACTCTGTCTTCCAAAATGGATTTTAAAGGTTGTGGCTTTCCCGTAAATACGGGAAATTCAAATTTTTCTGAAGTATCCTTCAAGCAAACAATGTAGCAACGCACTCTTTTTTGAGGAACTTCTGTTTCTGCATTTATTAACTGATAACTGAAGGAATACCCCAAATCTTCCATTGTTTTTTTTACTACTGAGAATGTACGCCCGTTGTCATGATTGACTAGATTCTTAACATTTTCTAAAAAAACAACTCTAGGGCGCTTTTCGGCCACGATACGGGCAATTTCAAAAAAGAGCGTTCCTTGAATTTCGCAAGCGAATCCATGAGCAGTATTTAAAGAATTTCTGGCTGAAACACCCGCAAGACTAAAAGGCTGGCATGGAAAACCGGCACAAAGAACATCATGCTCAGGAATATCTTTTTCAGGAATTTGTCGAATATCCCCTTCAGGGGCTTCGCCGAAATTTACTTCATATGTAATTTGGGCATATCTATCCCACTCACTTGAAAACTTACAAACTCCACCAATTGATTGCATTGCAAGTCTGAATCCGCCAATTCCGGCAAACAAATCAATAAACCTGAATTTTTGTGTTTCAGGTGGTGGGAAAGGACATTCAATAGAAATGTCTTCATTTTGATTAAAAATACTAATATTTCCCACAATGGCTGCACTCTTAAAAATATACTTTCAGAAGGATGGATTATAACTTGCTGCTTTTATTTTCGTGGTAAATTTTGGTTGACTTACTTTTATAATATATCTACTGGGGTACTAATCAACGCCTTTCGGAATAACTATAGAGGAGGACAGCCCGTTACCCAACTGCCCCTTCACAGACCCCAGAGAGCGGAACTAGCGCACTGAGCTCTTCAAAACCACCCGCTTTGCACACGGCGTACTTTTTTCTTAGATTGCATGTCGAATGCATGGTTTGGTAATTCCAAAATGCATGCTCAGCACGTAGGATGGGTAGAGGCGATAGCCGAAACCCATCACACCCATACCAAACAATCAAACTACATCGATGAAGGTGTGTCCTTTCAACCAAGCCGTCATTAACCATAAGCCGCGTCGCCGTTTTGATGGGTTTCGCTACCGCTGCGAGACAGGAGTCGAGCTCGTAGGATGGGTAGAGGCGATAGCCGAAACTCATCACACTCATACCAAACAATCAAACCACGTCGAGAAGGTGTGTCCTTTCAACCAAACCGTCAATAGCCATAAGCCGTGCCGCCGTTTTGATGGGTTTCGCTACCGCTCTACCCATCCTACGACTCACCCATCTTACGGGTTAATTATATTCTATCTTTGGCCTTTCCAATGGTGCGCGATGCGCACAAAGCTCCTTGGAATCACCGAAGCAAATAGTCCATCACCAACCCTAAAAATACCGCCATGCCAAACCAGTTGTTGTTTAAAAAAGCTTTAAAACACAAAGTCTTCTCCCGATGAAAAATCAATTTTTGTTGATAACCTGACAATCCAGCCGCAACTATAACGCCGCTATAATAAGGCCAGCTTAACGCTTTCATCAATCCTACGGCAATCAACAGCCCTATGATAATAATTTGCAAAACTGCCATGATGTGGCGATCGTAAGCGCCAAAAAGAATGGCTGTTGATTTAACGCCTATTTTTAAATCATCGTCTTTATCGACCATGGCATACATGGTGTCATAAACCAACGCCCATAATACAACGGCTAAATACATCACCCATGCCACGGCTGGAATACTGTTGATCTGCGCGGAAAAGGACATAGGCACAGCCCAACCAAAGGCAATGCCTAAATAAGCTTGCGGTAACTGGGTGTAGCGCTTCATAAAAGGATAACTGGCGGCCAGAAATGCAGCGATGAAGGACAGCATAATGGTATAGATATTAAGCATTAAAACCAGGCCAAAAGCACACAGGCATAACACGACAAAAACGGTAATCGCCTCGCTGGGTTTGACCTTGCCAGCGGCGATAGGGCGCTGTTTGGTGCGTTCCACATGGGGGTCAAAATCCCTATCTGCATAATCATTAATCACACAACCGGCGGCACGCATCAGCACCACGCCCAGGCAAATAACAATTAACACCCGCAAATCAGGCTTACCGTCACTGGCTACCCAAAGCGCCCACAATGCTGGCCACAATAAAATCAAAATACCGATAGGTCGGTCGAATCTTGCTAATAACCAGTATTGCTTTATTCGATCTATTATTCGTTGCTTAGTTATTATTGCCACTTGCTTACCTTTTTGGTGAATACTTTGATTCTTTAACGGCCGAAATCCACTGCGACTGGATACACAATGGTTTTCAAGCGAAAATGTTGTTAAGTTGCTATTATAGCTTTTTTATTTTACTGGCCGCTTGTGGCTATGGGTGTTTGATCCATGCGTGTAAAGATTTATCACAATCCGCGTTGCGGCAAGTCACGTCAAACCTTGCAATTACTCCAAGAGCAAGGCATTGAGCCGGAAATTATTGAATATCTTAAAAC
>JAYTJI010000138.1:0-1956 GCA_043731245.1 Methylococcaceae bacterium
GTTATCGCCTTTAGTACTTTTAACAGGCTCGGCTTTAACGGATGCCATCCACGCATCCAACTCTTGAACCTTAGCAGCTTCAACAGGAGCCGCCGCACCAGCGCCGCCTGCTCTTAAACTACTGATTTCATCTTGCATGGCACGCAGCTGGGCTTCTAAAGCATCGACCTTGCTGTTCATTTCTGACGAACCTGATTGGCTATAGCTTCTAGTAGCGTGATGTTGCATTTTATGGCTTTTATGACGCTTATGCGCCAACGCCTGTGGTGCGGCCAAACTACCTAATACTGCCAGTGAAACTGCAGCAACTACCAATCTAGTGTTAGTTTTTTTTATCATTGTTCCCCCTCATGAGGTTGTTAATTTACAAAAATTTGTATTAATACAACAAACTTCTTTTCACGGTGGCAATAATAGCAGCAAATTCATTTCCCCACAAGCTTTAAAGTATTTTTTTTATCATCCATTAAGCCTTAATTATCAATGAGTAATAGAATAACATTGATTACATCCTTATGATTGTCTGCCAAAAACAACATAAATCTTAAAATAATCTAATTTACAACTCCCGTATAATTTTTCATACCCTACAGCACCCATTCTGGTGACTCAATTGTCAAATCTGCCATTGATGGTTTGATTAAACCAATACAGAGGAATGATAATTTATATCGTTGTATACTCTGTGCTCGGCATGATGAAAATCCAACGACGCAGTCATTCACAATCCACTATTGTTGCTTTATTAAAGATTTCTCCTAATTCTATGACAACACAACAAATTCACTTTTGTTTTCACCCCATTCCATGACTAAAACCCCAGATATTACTATAATTGGCGGCGGCGTTATCGGCCTGCTGACTGCCAGAGAATTTTTTAATGCCGGCGCTACGGTGACGATTATCGACAAAAGCTTGTTAGGGCAGGAATCATCCTGGGCAGGCGGCGGTATTTTGCTGCCGCTTTATCCTTGGCGGCAAGCGGATGCGATTACGCGCCTGGCCATACAAAGCCTCAGTTTATACCCCACTTTAGCTGCGCAATTGCTTGCTGAAACCCAGTTAGATCCAGAATGGACGCCCTGCGGCTTACTAATTACTAAAAACCCGGACATAACTGCGGCAATCGACTGGTGCAATGCCAACAACGTAGCCTTCCAACACCCTGGCGCGAATTTTTTTAATGCGCTTAATACCACCCCCGATAATCCGCTTTGGCTACCCGATATTGCGCAGGCACGCAATCCCCGATTGGTCAAATCATTAAAGCAGGATCTCATCAACAAGGGGGTGACGTTAATAGAGCATTGTGAGTTAACAGCCATAACCCTGACACAAAACCGGATTACCCATATCAACACCACAGCAGGTCAATTCGCGGTTAATCAATTGATTATTTCTGCCGGTGCATGGACGGGGCGGTTATTTCAGACACTTTTTCCTGAAATTGCAGATGCGCCGAAAATTGCCCCCGTTAAAGGACAAATGTTGTTATTTGATGCCGGGGCGGAAACATTGCGCACGATGGTGCTGGATGGGGACCAATACCTGATTCCACGACGTGACGGAAAAATTCTTGCGGGCAGTACGGTAGAGCTGGATGATTTTAATAAAACCACAACGACAGAAGCACGGGATCGGTTAACTGAGTTTGCTTTAACGCTATTGCCAACGCTTAAAAACGCCCCGCTAATCCATCATTGGGCAGGCTTAAGGCCCGGTACTGACCAGGGCATACCGTATATCGACAAGCATCCTACAATCTGTAATTTAAGCATTAATGCCGGTCATTTTAGGAATGGCTTGGTAATGGGGCCTGCATCGGCGCAATTAATGGTTGACCTCATTCTAAATCGCCCCACTGCCGTAGCGCCTGAGCCTTATAAATTATGTAGGCCGGGTTAGCGATAGCGTAACCCGGCATTGGCAACTCACCCTCCAAAATAATTACATAAC
>JAYTJI010000139.1:0-5161 GCA_043731245.1 Methylococcaceae bacterium
CGCTGATACAAATCTTCAAAATTTTCGCCATTGGGCGGCGCAGCGGTCACAAAATTATCCGTCCATTGCTGCAAAATACCAGCCTCGACATCATCAAAACGCTTACCCTCCCAATCGCCAAAATTAAGTTCCTGCAAACGCAGATCGGTGATCACCGTGTCTGAAAACGTCTCGGCCAATTGCAGGCAGCGCGTTAAGGGACTACTGAAAACCTTGCAATCCTCGTCAAATTCCGGCAGTTTCTCATGTAAATCTGTCGCCTCATCAGCAAAGCTATCTGCCAGAGCCACATTGCTTTGACCGTAACACAACCCTGGATCGTTAGCCGTCCGGGTGTGGCGAATTAAATAAATATCCATAAGGCACTCACGCTTAAATAAAAAACAATCTCGGCAACTTGTTGGCTTGCGCCCAGGCAGTCACCCGTATAACCGCCAATATGATGATGAAAATAGCGACCCAAAAACCAATTAACCCCCAGCACAGGAATTATAGCTAACACACACAAAGCAGGCAGTAATATCAACGGCAACAATGCGCTGACTGTAGCAACTACCAACTCTTGCAGATTGGGTTTATAAACCGCACCCGCAGCCTTGCTGTCATTATTACGCGCGTAATCATAACGCCACATCAGCAACAGCGGCGGCAACCGGCTAACACTATGCCCCGCCAATAATACCAAAGGCACGGCGGCGGCTAACATACCGCCAAGCAAGCTGATCTTCAACAAAAATATTAACAAAAACCCCAGAACGCCATAAACCCCAATATGGGAGTCTTTCATGATCTCCAAAATGCGCTGTTTGCCCCAACCGCCACCAAAGCCATCACAGACATCAGCAAAACCATCTTCATGGAACGCGCCAGTTAAAAAAATACCAGTTACTAAAGCCACTATCACCGCAGTTGTTTGCGGCCACAGCAAATCAGCCAGATAAAAGCTTAACGCTGTAATGCCGCCGATCAGCCAGCCAATCAGCGGCAAATAAACAGCAGCTTGAGGCAGCTGCTTATAATCCAATGTTTGCGGGCAAGGTACACGGGTGTAGAAGCTTAAAGCTAGCAGGAAAAGTTTTAGTTGGGGCAAGGTTGGTTTTAGTTATGGAACAAGGTTGAAAAGCAGTATAAATGACGTAGGCCAAAATAACTATCGCCAATGAAAGGCTAGGCCATAACAGCCTATGGTGGGTGGTGGCCGCAGCTGTTGTAACTAAGGAACGTGCATGAAATAAGTTCACCAAGTGTAGCAATAAAGCGCTAGCATTAGAGGGTGTAAATTAATCCGTGTCGGCACCAAGAAAAAGGCGCTGTTGGGCAACCTCTATCGGGACGGTCAACTGTCCACGCGCGAAACCATTGAGAAGTCAGAGATCACTACTTCCCGTCCTTAGCGGATGTCGTCGTGATACCGCACGGAACACTGATGTCGTCCGCAATGAGGCCACTTCAAAAGTCTATATGAGTTAGCAGAAAAGTAGTGGATGGTTTTAAAAAGTCTATGCGCATTTTGTTCGAAGATTATCTTGGGCGGTGGAATTATGTCGCCCTCCCTCAACATTACTGACAATGACCTTGCCTAAGTTATTTCATGCACGTTCCTAGTGAGGTCAAGATACTCATTGTTATCTTTGAGACGCAATGGAACGGTTATGTTGAGCTTCGCATAAACGTTCCATTGCGTCTCAAACTCCAGTTCTACAGAAATAGGCAGTTTGTTGGCGAATGGAGCCATACAGAAATTCACTGCACAGTTCGTTATAAGCCATTTTTTACAACGCGGAAAATGAACAAAAATCCTGCTCGTATGAGTAAATTATTTCTTGGAAATTGCCTAAGATGACCTCTAAGAATTGTTGCTTGTATCACAAGCTCAATTCAATATGTTGTAAGGTTTGCAACACTTATTCGTCTATTAGGCTTCATTCGGCTTCATTTCATGTAATATTGTTTACAACCACACTATCCACTGCGCAATGAAAAATAGCTGTAAATCCATGAAGTAAAATTAAAAATTATTTTTTATCGACCCAATTTTATCCTCTTACAATCTAAAATAAAATATTGGCAAGTGTTTTGCTTCAACCTTTTTAAAAAGAGGTGAGTATGACACTACACATTGGTTCTATGATGCCGGATCGCTCTCTAGCAGAGAGTATTTTAATTAAAGCTATTACCAAAGTGGCTACAGATTTGGCTGGATTGCGCAATCAACTCGTACAACAGAAGACCCCCGTTCTGGACATTGTTTTTTTATTACCCAGTCGTGAAGAAAAAGCTAATTTTGCAGGGTTACGTCTGCATTCCTTTAACACTGCCGGGCAGATTCTAAGAATCGAATCCGCCGTACCGGAAAAGATGGTGTCATCAATCCATGCCGAGCGTTTTGTCATAGCCATCATGCAGGATGCTATTGATGCTGCCGGGGAATTCTTTAGCGAACAGCACGTACTATTTGATGCGTCTGAACATCTGGCTTTGGTGGGCTTAATCGCCACTAAAGAACAATGCGCAATAAACTGATCAACGATTTTATTTTTATTTAAACTCTTCTGGAGAAACACACAATGCTATTAGAAACCTATCAAGCTAAAGGTCTACTGACTGTCACTCTGGTTAATGGTCAAACCAGCGATGCTGGTGTTTACGCTTACCGTGGCGACTTGGTCTTAAAAGAAGGCGCTCTGCGTGAAGGCTCAATCACTGACCGTAAACCGCCTGAAGCCCTGTTTATCCATTCTGCTTTGATTGTTGAAAATGACAAGATTAAATTTATCAACGGCCTGTTGCCTACGCTCGATTTACTGCCTGTTTTTGTTGAAAAATATAAAGACGATATAACCCCGGATTGCATTGCTTTGGTATATGTAGAAAATATCGGTAAAGGAATGCAAGTTGAGCTGGAAGGCGTGACTTACAAGTTAATACCTTTTAAACAAGGGTTGGTATGGAATGAATTACTTGAAGAGCTGTATATCGAAAAAAGTGAGCTGAAAAATAAATCTGCTGAAGATAAAGTCGCTATCGCCTACGCAGCAGCTAAGTCATATAAGACGAAATCGCCGCTTGTTTCATTTGCAGAAGCTGAAGAAAATACCATCGTGGTGGTTAAACAAGCGGCAGTGGGTGCAATTTAAGCTTATTTTTTCCTTGGCTTATCCATCTCCTCATAGAGCCGGTCGACAGGCTCCGTTTTTAAGTAGCAGGTTAAGGACAAAAGACAAACAAACGAACGGTAGGTCTTAATTTTGTTAATAGTGAGCCTGTCAAATTATAAATGTGGGCTTCCAACTTAAAGCGGGACGATTTTACAGATAACATCCCTTTAAAGGATTTAGGGTCATTATCTCTCCCAGCTTAAGTTGGTAGCCTAAATGCGGAGTGCAAAAACATGTTTTTTCACTCCGGTAAACACTGACGAGATTTAACTACCTAAAGTGGCATATAGCCACCTACCCCATCCTCATTATTGTCAACTCATTTATATAGAACATCAATGAAACTTCAGATTGAGCGCAAGTATGTAGAAGCAATGGTTGATGAATTCCCAGGGCTAGCCGCATTAAAAGATCAACTGCGTTTTGGCAATAAAGCCGAAGTGCCGTTCAAGCAACTGTCCAATACCGAGCTGAGTTTTTTGCAGGTTCTATACAAGAATGCCGGGGCTGAAATGGAAGGTCGTGCCGCTCAGCTGTCAACGCTACAAAAAGCGATGAACGATGATACAGTCAGGTTTGAAGAAGATGATCTGGAAATGCTACTTCCGGCTTGCGCCCGTTACCTTATTAATAACGCCCTGCGCGGTTGGTTATTTCAGGCCAATGTTGCTGGAAAACCCATGGCCTATCTGGTTACCCGGTTAGACTACACGCCTTCAGGTGAGGAAGAAACCGGGCGTGTCACTCTTGAGCTCAAAGCCAATGCTAAAGGCAAAGTGGCGACTTCGACGGTTACCATCCGTGCCCGGGACATTGCCAATAAAACGGTGACCGAAATTTTTGCGGCAAAAGGCTTTCTTAAAGAAACGCCTGATCTTATTAGTATTTATGATGATGCCGCCGGGCGTTATTTCGAATGGTGTGGACAGTCCGGCGCACAGTTTTCCGGTAAAGGCACCGGTTTTTATGCAGAGGATCCCACGGCTACGCATCGCAACACCGATTGGGCACGTAAAGATGTCGTGGTTTTATCTACAGAAGGCGGTACTGCCCGCCTGGTTTGCGATGAGATTATCCTTAGCGAACGCGCATTAACCGTCGATGCTAAAGGCGACATTCTTGCCAAATACTTACGCAAAGCCGCTAAAAGTAATCGCTATGACTGTAAAGTTGAGAATGAAGTTGAAGCCTCGCAAACTGAAATCCCCAAAGGCTTATTTACCGAGTTGCCCGTCCATTGTTATCTGCTCATGTTTCATCTGGAACTGCATCATCATTTATGGGTGCATGTTAATGATATGAAACCTTATCGGTACCAACCGGAATTAAAACAAAAACTGATTTTGCGTGAAGAACAGATCGATTTGATCGACATTCTGACCGCTGAAATGGATGTCTTGATGGATGATATTGTTGAAGGCAAATCAGGCGGCACAACCGTGCTGTGTGCTGGCCCTGCCGGAGTCGGTAAAACCTTAACAGCCGAAGTTTATTCTGAAATCATCAAGCGTCCCTTGTACCGTGTGCATTCAGGACAATTAGGACTTAATGTTGGCGAAATGGAAAAAGCCTTAAAAGAGGTATTAACCCGCGCCCAGCGCTGGGGCGCTGTGATGCTAATCGACGAAGCCGATGTTTACATTAAGCGGCGCGATAACAATATCGCCATGAACGCGGTCGTCGGGGTATTTTTAAGGGTACTTGAATATTTCAATGGCTTACTGTTTTTGACGACTAACCGCGTCGATGATATTGATGAAGCCATTGTTTCCCGCTGTATCGCTTTGATTAAGTATTATCCGCCGGACAGTGAGGCTCGACGCCAGATTTGGCAGGTGATGATCAATCAGTTTGATCTGGACGTTGAAGCTCAGTTGATCAATCAATTGGTGGAGTGCTTCCCGGAAGCGACAGGCCGCGACATCAAGGGGCTTTCCAAGCTGGTCGCAAAGTTTTGTCAGTACAAAAAAGTAGCGCCGAGTTTGGATGTATTCAAGCGTTGC
>JAYTJI010000140.1:0-1796 GCA_043731245.1 Methylococcaceae bacterium
TATTCAAGAAGGGCGCGTGAGCCTCGACCATCAACTTCGTCAATCTCATCTTTCAATTCGGCTATCCCGCCTGAATCATATTCGGTTTTCAGCCGGGTGGCTTCCGCCTCGACACTGCTTTTAAGTTGTTGCTCCAGTGTCTCGTAAGCCAACCAATAAACGGTTATGCCAATGGATAAAAAAGAGCATACAAAAAGCACCAAATATAAAGCTGACAGCTTAAAACTGATGGTACCAACAATGCTAGGCAGTTTCATGAATCATATATCCTGCACCTCTAACTGTATGGATAAGATCGGCCTTGCTCCCGGCATTCAGCTTACTGCGCAAGCGACTGATATGAGTTTCGACAATATTGGTTTTGGGGTCAAAATGAAAATCCCAGACGTTTTCAAGCAGCATGGTTCGGGTTACAACCTGCCCGGCATGACGGACAAGATACTCAAGCAGCCGAAACTCGGTTGGCTGAAAATCGATGAGTTTCCCGCTACGCCTGACAGTTCTTTTTAGCAGGTCGATTTCAAGATCTGAAACCTGCAAGACTTTCTGTTCCACGGTTTCCCTTGGCCTGCGTAGCAGCGCATTGACCCGTGCGCTAAGCTCACTGAAAGCAAACGGTTTGACCAGATAATCGTCTGCACCTGCATTCAGGCCTTCAACACGATCATCAATCCCGCACATAGTGGTTAGAAACAGTACCGGCACATTATCGCTAGTGCTACGCAACGTTTTTACTAAGGTAAGTCCATCCAGGCGGGGTAGCATCCGATCGACAATAAGCAGATCATACTTTCCATCTTTAGCAAGGAGCAGACCTTCATAGCCATCACTAGCCGAATCAATAGTATGGCCTGCTTCTTTCAGACCTGCCGAGACATAATTCCGGGTCTCATTATCGTCTTCAATAATTAATATTTTCATAGTATCCAAAGAATGCCGGGGAACTATTCCCCGGCGTTGAATTTACTCTTTCTCGTTTTCAGCGCCTTCTTTAGATTCATCCTCAAGCGAAACTTTAAGCACTTTGCCGGTTTTGCCATCGACCTTGACTTCATGAATCTTGCCGTCTTTGAAAATTTCTATCTCAAATTGAACTGTATTTGATTCATCATCCAATTCGGCTTCCATTGCCTTACCACCGGTTTTTTGTTCTGCGGCCTTAATCGCGTCGGATAAAGATATTTCGGCCAGCTTAAAAAGCTGTAATTCTTTGGCTTCCTTCTCCTTCGATTCACCAGCTTGCACGATATTGACCGTTGCGCCAGTCATGATAATCGTTGTAAACAGGGTTATCAGAAATTTGTTGTGTTTATTGCTCATTTTCAATCCTCTTTCATATCAGACGGTGCCTGATTTCAAATATAGGATAACCTTGATTACATTGCAGGAAGCCTTCCAAAACATTACCATTTTGTAATGTTTGTCTATTTGTCAAAAACCTTATGCTGAAAGCGACAAGCTTCGATTAAAACGAGTGCGGATCAGCTGAGGGAACAGGATTGAGACTGTGAAAGTATTCTAAAAACAGGCTTAAAAACGTTTTTACCATTTTTCAAGTGATTGTTTTTACTTAAGGGGATCTCTAAAAATTGCTTACGCATGCTTCGACTGTTCGACAAGCTCACAGCTCAGCAAGAACGGATAAGTGCCTGATTTAAAAAGGTCACCGTTCGCACTGAGCTGTGAGCTTGTCGAACAGTCGAAGTGCAATTTTTAGCCTGATTAGCAAGGAACTTCAGCCAGCGCCGTCATACTGGCATGGATGCCAGTATCCAGTCACATGGATGTGGATACCC
>JAYTJI010000141.1:0-10358 GCA_043731245.1 Methylococcaceae bacterium
CTAGTACTCAGTCAACTTGGTTTTGGCGGGTATAACGAAGACCTGCGAGGTTTTTAAAACCTCGCAGGTCTTGCAGTGGACTAAAAATCTACTCGACAAATCAATGCTGACTGAGTACTAGGCGTTTTTACTGTAAGTGGTGTCGGAACGTGCGTAAGGGAAGCCCAGTATCGTATGGTAATGTGAGATGAACCACAACTGGTTGTAAGAATGTGATAAACTAATGGTTGAAAGAGTTGGCTGGACAGTCGCTATTTTATCGTCATGATGAGATGGAGGAAAGTCCGGGCTCCATTGGGCAGGGTGCCAGGTAACGCCTGGGAGGCGTGAGCCTACGGAAAGTGCCGCAGAAAATATACCGCCTGTCAATAGACCGGTAAGGGTGAAAAGGTGCGGTAAGAGCGCACCGCGCAACTGGTAACAGAAGTGGCATGGTAAACCCCACCCGGAGCAAGATCAAATAGAGGGACAGACGCGTGGCCCGCGCGGTTCCTGGGTAGATTGCTTGAGTTGCAGGGTGACTTGCAACCTAGATGAATGGCTGTTCTCGACAGAACCCGGCTTATAGGCTAACTCTTTCTTTATATTCTATACGGTACAATGGGTTATCAGGCAGGCTCCTGCTAAATGCCTTAATTCTAAATTTGCCAGGTAAATACTGCGGCAAAATTCCTCTTCGAAGTTTTATTCCCCGTTAAAAAAACCGATATTTTTCGCAGGCTTATAGTTAAAGCATTATCTTAGCAATATCAATTAAGCACCTGATAAAGCATAGAATTTATTTTGCTATGTTTTGTGTGGTTTGCCCTCATTTGCAAAGTCACGTAAGTCATTGTCGAAAAAGAAAGAGTTTAAATGAAATCATCCTTGACTAAGAGCTGTTTGGAATTTATAGTGATTCCAAGTGGTAAAAAAGTGGTAAAAAATGGTTTTTTTAGGGTTGTTTGGGGTGAGCGTTGTTTCGAGGAATCAGTTCGATAAATTTAGACGATAAGGGGCGTCTTGCAATTCCAACCCGTTACCGGGAAGAGTTACAAGAGTGTTGTGAGCGTCAAATGGTTGTAACGGTTGCCGTAAATGAGCGCTGTGTTGGGGAAAGCGGTTGTTTATGGCTTTACCCACTGCCTGAATGGGAAAAGCTTGAGCAAACGATCAGTAAATTACCTACGTTAAATAAAATGGCCGGCAAGTTAAGGCGCTTTGTTATCGGTAATGCGTCTGAATGCGAAATGGATGGGAACGGTCGACTGCTAGTCCCAGAAAAGCTTAGAAAATTTGCCAATATGGATAAAAAGTGTGTTCTGGTAGGTCAGCTCAATAAGTTTGAAATATGGAATGAAGATGCTTGGGCAGCTAAAGAGAAGCAATGGCTGGATGGTGATGATAATGAAGGTCTGGAAGAGCTAGGGTCTTTATCTTTTTAATACGGGAGATTTGTTAGTGGAACATTTACCCGTTATGGTTGCAGAAGCTTTGCAGCAGTTGGTGGTTGATAAAGACGGTATTTATATCGATTGTACTTTCGGACGCGGCGGGCATAGTCAAGGGATCTTAAATCAGTTGGGTCAAAGTGGACACATACTGGCTTTTGATCGTGATGCGGATGCAATTAATTCAGATTATGCACAAGCAATGCTTGTGGATAAACGGTTTAAGCTAAAACATAGCTGTTTTTCTGAGCTGGAAAATATAGTTAAAAGCGAAAACCTGGAAGGAAAAGTTAGTGGTATTTTGCTGGATTTAGGGGTGTCATCACCGCAACTTGATAATCCTGAAAGAGGTTTCAGTTTTTTGCGGGATGGGCCTCTGGACATGCGTATGGATAGCAATGCGGGTGTTTCAGCCCAACAGTGGTTGGCTACTGTTGATGAGAAGGATCTGGTTAAGGTTTTATTTGATTATGGCGAAGAAAGGTTTGCAAGGCGCATAGCTCAAGCAGTAGTAGAAAAAAGGATGGAATCGCCTATTACAACGACCAGGCAACTGGCGGAACTGATTGAAGATGCAGTACCCGTGCGAGAGAAGCATAAGCACCCTGCAACACGCACATTTCAGGCAATACGTATTGAAATTAATAGTGAGCTGGATGAGTTAAAAACTGTTTTGCAGCAGTCCGCCCGAGTCTTGAAGCCGGGGGGGCGATTGGTGGTTATTTCATTTCATTCCCTGGAAGACAGAATTGTAAAACGCTTTATCAGGGATGAATCCGGTGCTAAGTATAATCCGGGCAAACTGCCGATTAAGGAAGTTGATATTGCCAAAGGCATTTTAAAGAAAATGGGTAAAGCGTTGAAAGCCGGTAAGCAGGAAGTTATTCAAAATCCAAGGGCCAGAAGCGCGATCATGCGGGTTGCCGAGAGGATTTAAGTGCTTACAAACAGACTTTTAAGTGTGGCTGGCGTACTGCTTTTATTATCTGCTTTAGCAGTAATTTATAGTAAATACTGCTCACGTTTGATTTTTATTGATATCCAAAAACAGGAAAGGGCATTGGACCAGTATGAGGTCGAGTGGGGGCAGATGCAATTGGAGCTGACCATGTTGGCTGAACAAAATCGGGTAGAGCAGGTGGCGCGGGAGCGCTTAAAACTGGCTATGCCATTACGAGAAGAAATTATTTATATAAAGCCGTAGATGTTGGATTTTCGAGTTAGAAGTACGGCAAAGCAACCAACAAACGATTTTTCGGGCAGAAGGAAATTTCTGCTCGTTTTTATGATGACTTGTATGCTGGTGTTGGTGGGACGTGCTATCGATTTACAAGTTTTGAGTAAACAGTTTCTTAAGCATCAAGGCGATATAAGGCAGATCGATGACGTCACTGTTTCGGCGTACAGGGGGATGATCAAGGATAGAAATGGCGCGCCGCTAGCTGTGAGCACACCTGTCGAGTCTATAGCAATCAACCCTAGAGAGCTTAAAACCGATGATAAAAATCGGCTCAAGCAAATGGAAAAGGAGTTCAGTCATAAGCAGAATTTAGAAAAGTTGACTGACCGTGACAAGAGTCAGGTGCTGAATGACTATCGCCAGGAAAGAGCTCTGAAAATCAGGCAAATGGAAAAGTTGCTGAGTCTTCCGGCTGAAAAGATAACGGCATTACTTAATGAAGAGCCGCTCAGGCACTTTGTTTACATTGCCAGAAGAATCAGTCCAGAGTTGGGTGATCGGGTAAAAGAATTAAAGCTTGAAGGTGTTTATTTTGAGCGCGAATTCAAGCGCTTTTACCCAACGGGGGGCGTTTCTGCACATATAGTCGGTTTCACTGATGCTGATGATGTCGGACAGGAAGGCATGGAGTCCGGCTATGAAAAACTATTAAAAGGTGTCTCAGGCAGTAAGCGGGTGCTCAGGGATGGGCAGCGACGAATTATTGAAGATATAGAAAATATCAAAGAGCCTGTTTCGGGAAAGAATCTTGAGTTAAGTATTGATCAGCGCATTCAATATCTGGCTTACCGGGAATTGCAGTCGGCGGTTAACGCCAATAAGGCAAAATCAGGGGCATTAGTGGTATTGGATGCAAAAAATGGAGAAATTTTGGCGGCTGTTAATCAACCATCATTTAATCCTAATACCAGAACGGGTTTGAAAGAAAACCTGTATAGAAACAGAGCGCTTACTGATGTTTTTGAACCTGGGTCAACGGTTAAGCCCTTTGTTGTTGCAGCAGCTTTGGACGGGAAGTTTGTAAGTCCTAATGCGACTTTTGCTACGAACGGAACCTATCAAATCGGGCGCAATACAGTTAAAGATGTACACAATTACGGTACGCTGGATTTAACCCATGTGCTGAAGAAGTCCAGTAATGTCGCTGTTAGTATGATGGCGTTGAAAATGCCGCCGAAATATTTTTGGGGTGTATATCACCAACTTGGTTTTGGAACTTCAGCGGGTTCCGGTTTCCCGGGTGAAGCCAGTGGTGCTTTGCTGGATTATAAAAGATGGCACGATTTCGACCGGGCGACTTTGTCATTCGGTTATGGTTTAAGTAGTTCGGCATTGCAACTGGCAAGAGCCTATACGGCTTTAGCGGATGATGGCTTGTTGCATTCAGTGAGCTTGCTGAAACGAGAAGAAGATGATGAGGCGGTTCGAGTGTTTTCAGCTAAAACAGCCAAGAGTGTCAGGAAAATGATGGAAACGGTACTAATGAAAGATGGCACCGCTTATGAAGCCAGAGTTGATGGCTACAGTGCCGCAGGTAAAACCGGGACAGTAAAAAAAGCCAGCTCCAGGGGTTATACCGAGAACAGTTATTTTGCTGTTTTTGCCGGCATGGCACCTGCTCGTGACCCACGCTTGATTATTGTTGTCATGATTGATGAGCCTTCTGCGGGTCAGTACTACGGAGGATTGGTTTCAGCGCCAGTCTTTTCCAAGGTGATGGCGGGAGCCTTAAGAATACTGGAAGTTGCTCCTGATCAGGAAGAAACGATGCCCATTTTGTTGACTCAGAAGAGCCAGTAGCACTGATCATGAGATTGAAAGAGTTATTAGAAGGATTTGCCTTGTTTCCAAGTGCCAGCCTAAGAGCGGCTGGGGATATGGTGGTTACGGGTCTGGCTTTAGACAGTCGGGCAGTCATTGACGGCGATATATTTATTGCCTTGGCCGGAGCAAAACAACATGGCCTTATTCACATTGCACAGGCTTTGGATAAGGGGGCTCGCGCTGTAGTTTTTGATCCTGCCGAGGGCGGCAAACAGTTGGCTGAGCAGATCCAAAATACACCGATAATTGCAGTAGATAACCTTAGTTTGAAGTTAGGTGAAATAGCCGGTCGCTTTTATGGCGACCCTTCTAAATATACAAATGTTATTGGTATCACCGGGACAAATGGCAAGACTTCTTGCAGTCAGTTTTTAAGTCAGATGCTGGATGGTTGTGGAATTATCGGCACACTAGGTTGGGGTGAATGGGGCAAGCTTAGCAAAACGTTAAATACCACGCCTGATGCTCTGGAAACTCAAAGAATCCTGGCTGAATTATTTAAAGATAAAAAAACATCAGTAGCGATGGAGGTTTCATCGCATGGTCTGGAGCAGGGCAGAGTTAATGGCGTTACTTTTAAAGGCGCCGTGTTCACTAATATTAGCCGTGACCATTTAGATTACCACGGCACGATGGACGCCTATTTACAGGCTAAGTTGACATTACTGAACAAGCCTGGATTAGCCTTCGCAGTAGTTAATCTCGATGATTCCTATAGTGACCAAATTATTGCCGCAGTACCGGAAGCTGTTGTTGTGTGGGGTTTCAGTAAACAGGGGAAAACCTTAGCTTCTTGCGAATGCGTCAGTGCAGAAAATATTTTACATAAAGTAGACGGCATTGAATTTGATGTCCACTGGCGAGGAGATAGCCAGCGGGTAAAAGTACCGCTTTATGGTGACTTTAATACCGAGAATGTCTTAACTGTTCTGGCTGTGATGTTGGCTTTAGGTGTTTCAATGAATGAGGCGGTAAAAAAGCTGCAATTCATTGAGCCGGTTACCGGGCGCATGGAGCGCTTTGGTGGGGATGGGCAGCCACTGGTTTTTGTTGATTATGCACATACTCCCGATGCTTTGGATAAAGTGTTATCCAGTTTGAGAAAGCATTGCGGGCAGGCCTTATGGGTGGTGTTCGGTTGCGGCGGCAACAGAGACAAAGGTAAACGTCCGCAAATGGGGCATATTGCGGAGCAGTGGGCCGATCATGTGGTTATCACCGATGACAACCCGCGCTATGAAAATGGACTGGATATAGTAAATGACATTTTGGCCGGTTGCTGCTTAACAGAACGTGATTCGGTGCAAGTGGAAGTGATCCAGAATAGAGAGCAAGCCATACAAAATGTGATAGCAAGAGCCACTGAAAAGGATTGTATTGTGGTTGCAGGTAAGGGTCATGAACGCTATCAGGAAGTCAATGGTATACAAACAGCATTCAGTGATAGTCAGATTGTGATTGACGCATTAAAAATGAGAGCCGGATAACAATGAAAATGATGCTGAGTGACTGTGCTAAAACGGTGCAAGGGGCGCTTATCGGCGAAGATGTCACGTTCACGTCTGTCAGCATAGACACGCGGGCGATTAAGCCAGGGCAACTTTATATTGCCATTAAAGGACATAACTTTGATGGTAATGAGTTTGTAGATCAAGCTGAACAAGCCGGAGCGTGTGCTGCAATCGTGCATAAAGGCGTTAAGGTAAATTTTCCGCATATTGCTGTTGACGATACACGGCTAGCATTGGCTGAGCTGGCGGGAGCATGGCGATGCGCACTCTCCGTGCGTGAAAACGGGACGCTTTCGGTGGTCGGCATTACCGGCAGTAACGGCAAGACGACCGTCAAGGAAATGGTTGCGGCAATACTGGCTGTCAATGACCCCGTTTTGTTTACTCAAGGTAACTTAAATAATGACATTGGCATGCCTTTGACGCTATTGCGTTTGAATGACCAGCATCGCTATGCAGTGATTGAAATGGGCGCAAATCATGCCGGAGAAATTGCCTACACCAGTAGGTATGCACAGGCTGATGTGGTCATTATTACCAATGCAGGTGCGGCGCATTTAGAAGGTTTCGGTAGTCTTGAAGGCGTTGCCAAAGCGAAAGGCGAAATCATCGAGACGCTTAAAGCAGACGGCATTGCCGTTATTAATCACGATGATGACTATTTTGACTATTGGCAATCAGTTGCTGGAAATAGACGCATTTTGTCATTTGGTTTGCATGACAATGCTGATGTTACGGCTAAAGCGATTAAAACAGAAATCCTTAATAACACATTTGTTACCTCATTCGAGTTAGTGACAATACTCGGTACGGTAGGCATTAGTTTAAAACTGGCAGGTTACCATAATGTTGTCAATGCCTTGGCAGCCACAGCTGCAAGCTTGGCTTTGGGTATTGACCTGAAACAGATTAAACAAGGCTTGGAAAGCGTAAAGCCGGTGACCGGTCGTTTACAACCTCTGGTGGGTCGTTTAGGGAATATCGTTATTGACGATACCTATAATGCTAATTCGGCCTCCCTGAAAGCTGGTCTTGATGTGTTGGATAACTTTACAGGTAAGCCTTGGCTGGTCTTAGGCGCGTTTGGCGAACTAGGTCCTGATAGTCCGAAAATACACGAAGAAATGGGTGTGCTTATTAAAGCCAGTGGAGTTGTAAGGTTGTTAGCTGTAGGGGCGGATAGCAAGAATACTGTGCAAGCCTTTGGCAGTGGGGCCACTTTTTTTGAAAACCAACAAGATTTGATTGACGTGCTAAAACAAGAATTAAAAGGCGATGAAACGATTTTGATTAAAGGTTCACGAGCACAGCACATGGAAAATGTAGCGGCTGCTTTGGTTGATAATTTCAGGAATTGAATAATGTTACTTTACTTTGCAGATTATTTAATGACTTTTGATGGCGGGTTCAGGGTTTTTCATTACCTAACCTTTCGCGCCATTCTCGGTGCATTAACCTCATTGTTGATTTCTTTTATTATCGGTCCGGTAATGATTAGAAAGTTAAGTAGTAACAAAATCGGACAAAGTATCCGTGAGTTGGGGCCGCAATCACATTATGAGAAATCAGGGACGCCCACCATGGGTGGAACCTTAATATTGGTTGCGATTGCTATTAGCACGTTACTGTGGGCAGATCTTGGCAATCGTTATATATGGGTCATCTTATTGGTAACGATGGGCTACGGCATCATAGGCTTTATTGACGATTATCGAAAAGTTATCAAGCGCAACAGTGATGGTTTATCGGCTAAAGCTAAATATTTAGCGCAATCGGTAATAGGTTTAACGGCTGCAATTTTCTTGTACAAAACCGCGATTCTTCCGGCTGAAACCCAATTCATCGTCCCCTTTTTTAAGGATTTCATGTTGGATATGGGTTGGATGTATGTCGTTCTGACCTATTTTGTCATTGTCGGAACCAGTAATGCAGTCAATTTGACCGACGGCCTGGATGGTTTGGCTATTATGCCGACAGTGATGGTCGCAGCGGGTTTGGGTATTTTTGCCTATCTATCAGGGCATGTAACTTTTTCAGACTATCTCGCTATTCCTTATCTGCCCAATGCCGGAGAGCTTATTGTATTTTGTGCGGCTTTAGTGGGCGCTGGATTAGGATTTTTATGGTTTAACGCCTATCCCGCGATGGTGTTTATGGGAGATGTCGGTGCGCTGGCATTGGGTGCGGCTTTAGGTGTGTTGGCCGTGTTGGTCAGGCAAGAAATTGTGTTGATGATTATGGGTGGTGTTTTTGTAATGGAGACTCTTTCCGTGATGATTCAGGTTGCTTCTTTCAAAATGACCGGAAAACGGGTTTTTCGTATGGCACCTATACATCACCATTTTGAATTGAAAGGCTGGCCGGAGCCACGGGTTATCGTGCGGTTCTGGATCATCACCGTCATTTTGGTGCTGATCGGACTGGCGACCTTGAAACTGAGATGAAAATGGATGATGTGGCGATTATAAACTCATTAAAAAAGAGTTTTGCACTGGATCCGCAAAGCGCCAAGGTTTTGGTGGTGGGGCTTGGTCATACCGGGATTTCGGTTGCGCATTATTTACAAAGGCTCGGTTTTCGCTTTGCCATTACTGATAGTCGAGATAAACCGCCATTAATGGATGAGTTTTTTCAAGTGATGCCTGATACGCCTGTTTTTACCGGCGGTTTTGATGAAGCGGCTTTTAAAGTTGCAACACATCTGGTTGTCAGTCCGGGTGTGTCACTGACTGAAAAATCGATAGTTAAAGCCATTGCCAATGGTTCGAAGATAGTCAGTGATATTGATTTATTTGCTTGTTCCGTTGATGTACCGATTGTTGCTATTACTGGATCAAATGGCAAAAGTACCGTCACAACTATGCTGGGTGAAATGGCGAAAGCTGCTGGCAAAAAAGTGGGTGTAGGCGGTAATCTGGGTACACCGGCATTGGACTTGCTGGAGCAGGATGCAGCTGTGTATGTATTGGAACTTTCCAGTTTTCAGCTGGAACGAACCAGTGTTTTGAATGCCGCCGCTGCAACTGTACTGAATATTTCTGCTGATCATCTTGACAGACATGCAGATATAGCTGAATACGCCAAGGAAAAACAAAATATTTTTAGTGGTAATGGTGTGATGGTCATTAATGTCGATGATCCCATTGTCGATGCGATGCAGGAAGCAGGAAGGTGTGCATTCACTTTTTCAATTAAAAAAGAGGCAGATTTTTACATTGGGCACAAGGGCGATGCGGAATATTTAATGCACGACGAACAGTGTTTGATGCCCTTAGCGGAATTGCCGCTTGAAGGTAGGCATAATGCGGCTAATGCACTGGCTGCATTGGCGTTGGGCGTGTCTATAGGATTAGATGAACAGGCCATGTGTAATGCTTTGAAAGTATTTAAAGGCTTGGATCACCGAATGCAGCGGGTCGCGGAAATACGCGGCGTCACCTGGGTAAACGATTCAAAGGCAACTAATATTGGTGCTTGCGTTGCCGCGTTACAAGGCTATGAACGTAAAGTCATTCTGATAGCCGGTGGTGATGCCAAAGGGGCTGATATGAATGAATTGACACCTGCCATTAAAGAAAAAGCAAAAAGTGTCGTATTAATGGGCAAGGATGCTGGTTTGATACAACAGGCATTGAATAATTGTGTTCCTGTTTATGCAGCTAAAAACATGGTGCAAGCGGTACAAATTTCAGCCAGTCTTGCCCAGATCGGTGACAGTGTATTGCTATCTCCGGCTTGTGCCAGTCTCGATCAATATAAAAATTATCAGGATAGAGGCAATCAATTTGCTAAAGCTGTATTGGGATTGCTTGCATGAGCAAACGACCGAAGCCATCACGAATCGGGCGGTTTCATTTTGATCCCCTACTGATTGTTGTATCTACGAGCTTATTGCTTATCGGTTATGTCATGGTAGCGTCATCATCGTTGCATTTGGGTATAAAGGCAGCACCTAACAGTAATAGTCTTCATTATCCAATCAGGCAGTTAATACATATCAGTTTAGGGTTGTTCTTAGGTGTTTGTGTCGCATTGACGCCCGTGCGTGCTTGGGAGAGAGCAGGGTCATGGCTGTTTATAACCGGATTATTGTTACTGGTAGTCGTGTTGATACCTGGACTTGGAGTCAATGTAAATGGTAGTACCCGCTGGTTGTCACTAGGCGGCTTAAGAATACAAGTATCAGAAGTAGTTAAGTATTTTGCGGTCATTTATATGGCAGGCTATGTGACCCGGCATCAGCAATCAATACGGGAATCAGCTTTCGGCTTGATTAAGCCTTTAATTTTGTTTTCAGTGGCTAGCGTATTGTTGTTAATGGAGCCTGATTTCGGTTCAGCTGTGGTGATATTA
>JAYTJI010000142.1:0-2011 GCA_043731245.1 Methylococcaceae bacterium
GTCGTTTTTACTACCAGTGCTGAAGGCGGTAATAAAAAAGGCGCAACGCGTGTTTTGACTTTAAAAGACGGCGGCACCATTAAAGAAGAATTGAAAAAGTATGATGAAGAAAAAATGTCCTACGCTTACAAGATCACCGAAATGAGTACTGCAAAAACAATTACCCATGCTGGTGTTGAAGAAAAAGTACCGGTATTACCTGTAGACAACTACTCTGCCGCTATCAAAGTGGAAGCTAAAGGCGATACGTCTGTTGTTTCCTGGAAAGCAGGCTATTATCGTGCTTACATGAACAATAACCCACCTGAAGAAATGAACGAAACAACTGCTAATACAGCAGTTAACGCAATTTTTAAAACCGGCTTGGTCAATCTGAAAGCTTTAGCTGAAAAGTAAAGGTTCACTGGTGTTTGTTATGAAATACCAAGTTGTAGCGATAGCCGTCGCTGCAACTTTTTTTACAGCGACTCTTGCAGCTGCGCCTTTTGCTTATATCAGCAATCAATTGGCTGACAATATCTCTGTTATTGATACTACGCAGGGCAAAGTGGTCGGCACGATTACCGTACCCGGTAAGCCTGCTGGCGTAGCGGTTGCTCCTGCCGGGGACAGAGTTTATATAAGCACACCGGAAGCTCATGGCTTCGCAGTTTTAGATGCAAAAAAACGTGAGGTTATTGCTACAGTCGCAGTAAGTGACGGAGCCTTAGGTATTGCCGTAGGTGCTGATGGAAAACGCATTTATGTGGCGGATTGGTATAATAACAAGGTCGATGTTATTGATGCTGGCAGCTTTAAGATTATTAAAACTATCGCAGTGGGCGAATCGCCATCGGGTTTGATAGTTAGCCCCGATAATCACTGGCTCTATGTTGCTAACAGGCTCAGTAATTCAGTTTCTAAAATTGATCTCAATAACCTGACTGTCACCAAATCCGCTCCAGTTGGCACACATCCTTTCGGGCTCACTATTGATGCCAGAGGCGAGCGCATTTATGTCGCCAATGTCCAAAGTGATGATGTGACCGTTTTAGAAACCAGACGTATGCTGCCCATCGCGACAATAAAGGTTAATATGCTACCTTATGCCACTGCGTTGGCACTTAATGACAGCCGCTTATTAGTGACTAATCAGGATGACAGTTCTGTATCGGTTATTGATACCGCATCCTTAAAAGAAATAGCGCTGATTGAAGTGGGTGATAAACCTGAAGGTATTAATACACATCCTGATGATAGGCATGTCTATGTAGCTAACTGGTTTGATAGCACGGTGTCAGTGATTGATGCCAAAACCCTGAAAGTGGTTGATACTATTAAAACTGGCCGAGGGTCTCGTGCATTTGGGCAATTTTTTGGTAAGTAAGATTTCCTGAATTCATAAATAAATAGCTAACCGAACATTAATAACTTGAGAATGAAATGGCTGAAACTGTAGATGAATTGACTGTAACGTACGAAGATGGCGGCATCCAAACCGTTAAAGAACTGGATAAAAAAGTGCTGACTAAAGGCGCGTGGGCTACGGTTATGTACCGTTACCAAGACTGGAACCGTGCTAAAGAAGAATACGGCCCCGATAAATATACCATTCGTCGTTATCAAAAGCGCAATGGCGAATATCAACAAAAATCAAAATTTAATATTTCCAGCACAGATCAGGCAAAAAGCATTATCGCGGCATTGGAAGAATGGGTAAATATCGATAGCTAAACACCGCTAGGCAGATTTCTGCTAAACCACTAATACTACTACCCCCTAGGCCAATATTTTCGACACCTTCCACCCGCTTAAAATGAGAGCGTCTATAGAGACTGTAAAAGCATTCAAAAATCACCCAAACGCTATTTTTTAACCTATTGATTTATATGTCTTCTGAGTAAAAACTCATGAGTTTTTACTCAGAAATCAAATACTTTCACAACGTCTATAGGGAATCGCACTTCGACTGTTCGACACGCTCACAGCTCAGTGCGAACACTGGCCCTTGTAAATCAATAGCTTATCCGTT
>JAYTJI010000143.1:0-15249 GCA_043731245.1 Methylococcaceae bacterium
GTCCGTGATGACATTGCTTTACGGTTATCCGAATCATTTGAGACAGCTCTGCGTATTGCCGACGGTATTGCTATTGCCGCTTGTATCGATGATGCGACAGAACTGCTGTTTTCCGAGCGTTATGCCTGTCTTCATTGCGGCTATAGCCTGACCGAGTTGGAGCCGCGCATATTCTCATTCAATAACCCCAAAGGCGCTTGTAGCAGTTGTGACGGTTTGGGCGTTAGACAACATTTTGACGCTGATCTTATTGTTCATAATCCCGACATTAGCCTTGCCGGGGGCGCTATTCGCGGTTGGGATCGGCGTAATGCCTATTATTATCAAATGATCTGCTCATTAGCACAGCATTACGGCTTTGATCTCGAAGTGCCGTTTTCGGAGCTGTCTAAAGAAGCTCAAGATGCCGTGCTATATGGTAGTGGCAATGCCGCCATTGAATTTAAGTTCATGACCGGAACGGGGTCGGTGAAGAACAAGAAACATCGTTTTGAAGGCATTATTGCCAACATGGAAAGGCGTTACCATGAGACCGACTCACAAATGGTACGCGAAGAATTGGCAAAATATCGTTCTCATAAGCCCTGTAACGTTTGTGATGGCGCCCGGCTTAATGTCGCCGCCCGCAATGTCTTCATTGAAGAGTTGCCGATACATCAGCTAACCCGCCTGCCTATCCGCAAATCCCTTACTTTCTTTAAACAACTCTGTCTGCCGGGACAGCGCGGCGAAATTTCAGTAAAAATCATTAAAGAAATCCAGGAGCGACTGGAGTTCCTGGTTAATGTAGGGCTGGATTATTTAACGCTGGATCGTAGCGCGGATACGCTCTCTGGCGGTGAAGCGCAGCGTATCCGCCTCGCCAGTCAAATTGGCGCGGGTTTGGTAGGTGTCATGTATGTGCTTGATGAACCGTCCATCGGTTTGCATCAGCGCGACAACCAGCGTTTGCTCAACACCTTGTTTCATCTGCGTGATTTGGGTAATACCGTTATCGTTGTCGAGCATGATGAAGATGCCATCCGTTCGGCCCAGCATATTGTTGATATAGGCCCCGGTGCCGGGGTTCATGGCGGGCGCATCATTGCCCAAGGGTCACTGGATGATATTCTTAATAGTGAAGAGTCATTAACGGGGCAATATTTGTCGGGTAAGATCGGCATTGCCATTCCCGATTCATTAACCCCGATCGATAAAGACAAGCAAATCACCATCCGCAATGCCCATGGCAATAATCTGAAGAATGTTGATATTTCCTTCCCGGTTGGCTTGTTGACCTGTGTAACCGGGGTGTCGGGTTCCGGGAAATCAACGTTAGTTAATGACACTTTATACTGCCATGCAGCACGTTTAATCAACCGCGCCGGTGTTATTCCCGCGCCCTGTGATGCCATCGAAGGACTGGAGCATTTTGATAAAGTTGTCGATATAGACCAAAGCCCGATAGGCCGAACACCGCGCTCCAATCCCGCAACCTACACGGGTTTATTCACACCGATACGCGAGTTGTTTTCAGCGACCCCTGAAGCCCGCTCGCGAGGTTATACCGTTGGTCGATTCAGTTTTAACGTTAAAGGCGGTCGCTGCGAAGCCTGTAAAGGCGATGGTGTTATCAAAGTTGAAATGCACTTCTTACCCGATATTTTCGTCCATTGCGATGCCTGCAACGGTAAACGTTATAATCGCGAAACCCTCGAAGTCCGTTATAAAGGCAAAACGATTAATCAAGTGCTCGATATGACGGTAGAGGACGCAGCTGAATTTTTCAGCGCTGTACCGACTTTATCCAGAAAGTTACATACTTTAACCGAGGTCGGCTTGAGTTATATTACTTTGGGACAAAATGCGACCACCCTTTCTGGCGGCGAAGCGCAACGCGTGAAACTCGCCAAAGAACTATCCAAACGCGATACCGGCAAGACCTTATATATTTTGGACGAGCCCACGACGGGCCTGCATTTTCATGATATAAAACAATTGCTGGGTGTTTTGCATACCCTGCGCGATCACGGCAATACCGTTATTGTCATAGAACACAATCTGGATGTGATAAAAACAGCCGACTGGCTCATTGATATGGGCCCTGAAGGCGGCGATGGTGGAGGTACACTGGTTGCCGAAGGCTCACCGAGACAGGTTTCTGAAAATACGGCTTCTTATACGGGGCACTATTTAAAGCGGTTTTTTGAATGATGAATATGGAAAAAACCCTATCCATGCAGCGAACCGTAAAGGGCACGAGACTGTGAAAGAATTAACATAAGCCATATTATCCGGAGTAAAAAAACATGTTTTTTTACTCCGGCCACTATGAAAAAAATCGCTTACAAAAAAATGAGTGTTCGTGATTAAATAAGTTACGCAACCGGGCATTGTGACAACAACAGCCCGGTTATGTTATTGAAATTTTAAACGCAAAGGAGCAACCGGTTTTGACAAACATACAGGATATAACGAGCCCGATGACATCATCGGAAAAACGTGCAACGTGGTCTTTAGCAAGTATTTATGCCTTGCGTATGCTCGGCTTGTTTTTGATTATGCCGGTATTGTCATTATTTGCCGAACAACTTGAGGGTTCAACACCTTCATTAATCGGAATGGCTATCGGTGTTTATGGTATCAGCCAGGCCATCCTGCAAATTCCTTTTGGGTTAATGTCCGATCGCGTTGGCAGAAAAAAAATCATCATCATAGGCTTGATACTGTTTATGATCGGCAGTGTGGTTGCAGCTCTTTCAAACAGCATTTACGGCGTATTATTGGGACGCGCCATACAAGGGTCTGGCGCCATAGCGGCACCTATTATGGCGTTGGTAGCGGACTTAACTCAGGAAGTGCATCGCACCAAAGCGATGGCCTTAATTGGCCTTAGTATTGGTGTATCTTTTGGTGTTGCCATTACCGCAGGCCCGGTGATTGCTGGACTTGTTGGCGTTCATGGCATATTTTGGCTGATTGCTGTGCTGTCATTGATAGCCATCTGGGTTGTTCGTTATCAAGTGCCTGACCCGCAACAATCAAAAAAACACCGTGATGCGGAACTGGTTTCTGGAGAGTTTTTTAATATATTAAAAAACCATGAATTATTGCGGCTTAATTATGGCATTTTTATTTTACATGCCATGTTGACCGCTAGTTTTGTGGTTGTGCCGTTACTAATGCGTGACGCCGGATTGCTCCCCGCAATGCACTGGAAGGTTTATTTACCGGTTTTTGTTATCTCAATGGCAGCTATCATTCCCTTTGTTATTTTGGCGGAAAAAAAACGCAAGATGAAACCGGTTTTTATCGGTGCCATTGCCGCACTCGTTTTGGCTGATCTGGGCTTAATGCAGTTTCATAACTCATTGCCTGGAATAATTGGCTTTCTCTGGTTGTTTTTCACCGGCTTTAATTTGCTGGAAGCAACCTTGCCGTCATTAATATCCAAAACCGCACCGGGTGACTTAAGGGGCACGGCAATGGGCGTTTATTCAACCAGTCAGTTTTTGGGCGCGGGTATTGGCGGCGGGGTAGGAGGCTGGTGTTATGGCGAATATGGCGCAGCCGGGGTATTTTTATTCTGCGCAGCGGCGGCATTTAGTTGGCTACTGCTTTCATTCAGCATGAAACCACCACGCTATTGGGCGAATTTGCTAATCTCATTAGATAAAATTAGCGAGCAAGAAGCGAATGATTTTGTTACCGATATGCTAAAAATCATCGGTGTAGAAGAGGTTACTTTGCGCTACGATGAAGCGGTGGCTTACCTTAAAGTGGACAATCAGCAACTGGATAGGGATCAGTTACAAGGTTTGATTACACGCTATCTCAACACATAAGTGAACATCTAAAGTTGCCTATTCATGCTTCTACAATTCGGCAAGTTTAGCACTAATGGCTTAAGTCTAAAAAATGCCTAGTCTACGAAGGAATACTCACGCCTAACCAAATAAAAAGCTTTGGATATTAAGCCATGTTTGTGATAAATTGTCTTGTAGCTTTCTCATACCATTGATAAAGTTGGATTTTAAGAATTTTCATTCTATCACACTGAGCAAGTTATTTTCTTTTTTGGGCCGTTCTGGCTACGTGTCCGCTCGCTTTAACGGGTTTTGCAAGTCCCTCCACAGATTAAGCTGCTTGGTCTTTGTAAATATTTGCGACAGAACTAGTTAAAGACCCCCGGCTACGAAATACAATCGTTAACTTACGCAACTAAGCACTAAAAAGAAAATAATGAAAAATAATCCACTGTCTAATCTTGATTTATGGAAAATAGTATTATGTTTTTTACTTGCAATCTTCTGTGAGTCTTCATTTGCTTTCCTAGACCCAATAGCAATCAGATCCGGGCAAAATATGGTCGTTCATATGCAAAGAACTGAAGTTCCTTGCCCACCAGCACCAAGAGTTACTACCTGCGATGACTATATGTTGTATCTAACTGCATTCTTACCCAACTATAACACATTTGCATTTGGATCGCCAGAGATTGCTTCTCTCGCTGCTCCACTAGTGGGTTGCTTAAATGGGATTTGCCCTGAGCAGGATGTGACACTTAACGATGCTTCCGCAGGTTATTTTAGTATTGCTGAAGTACAACTTCAACTATCTATTCAAGGATAATTTGTCAAGGTTATTGGGTCTATGTCGGTAGCTATTTTAGACTCCCCACCGCCCCCTCTTCCAAACCCCAAAAACCCGGTTGGTTGTCCCTCACCGACGGCAGGGAATCCAGTTAATATTGTCACCGGCAATAAATTAACTGACGAAGCCGATTATCAAACGGCCGGTTTATCACCTTTACAATTCATCCGACATTACAATAGTTTGATTAGCTATCAAAATCAGACCACTTTCGGCACCGCAGTGCTAAACCCTAAACCCTTAGGGTTAAAATGGTCGCACGATTATTACCAAGGCCTGACCGTATCTTCCACAGAGGTCAAATTAACCCTCTCAAGCGGCCAATCTTTTGTTTTTAAGCCTGTGTCCGGAGTATGGCAACCCGATGCCGACGTGGATTTCAGCTTGCAAGAAATACTGACTGCGGGTGTCCGTACCGGCTGGATAATTACCACTCCGGACGACACTGTTCAAACTTACTCTGCAATCGGCGACTTATTAGCCATTACTGATCTCAATAATGTTACCCAAACCCTCACCTACAGTTGCACGATTGTTAGTGCCGCTTGCCCGATGGTCACACCTAATACGATTGCCTCCTCTGCAGGCTTACTTATTCGAGTCACCGATAGCTTTGGTCGCAACCTTAACTTTACCTACGGCAGCGGTATCGACAGTGGTCGTATCAGGACGATGACCGACCCTGCCGGGAACATCACCCGCTATACCTATGATACCAATGGTAATCTCAGCACCGTCACCTACCCCGACGACACCCCGGCTGACTTAACCAACAACCCCCAAAAGACCTATATCTACGGCGAACTGACCAACACCGCCAATGTTAACCAGCCGAATGCCCTAACCGGCATCATCGACGAAAACAACCTGCGTTATGCCACTTATCAATACGATGCCAACGGCAAAGCCGTCTCCACCGAACATGCCACTGGCGGCGTAGAGAAGTACAGCCTAGCTTACAGCGCCGATGGCAGCAGCGTTACAGATCCATTAGGGTCGGTACGCACCACTCACTTTACGACTGTTTTAGGCGTGGTCAAAAGCACCGGCAGCGACCAGCCAGGCGGTTCCGGCTGCAGAGCCTCCGCCAACAACATTATTTATGACGCCAAAGGCAATATTGCCAGTCGCACCGACTTCAACGGCAACCAAACCACGTACAGTTATGATCTGACCCGCAACCTCGAAACTAGCCGCACCGAAGGGCTAACGGCAGCAGGGGCAAACACCCCGCAAACCCGCACCATCACCACCAAATGGCACCCCACGCTCCGCTTGCCGACCAAAATCACCGAGCAGGGCTTGGAGACCAGTTATAGTTATGACAGCAAAGGCAATATCACCCACAAAAGCCTCAAGGATTTGGTCACCAATAAGGTCAGGGACTGGGACACTACTTACACCTATTCAGCTACCGGAATCCTGGTACAAAAGGTCGACGATGGTCCGCGCACCGACGTGTCTGACCTTGCGACCTACGACTATTACCCCGAAAATGCCACCTGCATCGGCGGCCATCTGGGTTGCCGTGGACAACTGAAGCAATATAGCAATGCTCTGGGGCATATAACCCTTATCACCCGCTATACCGCCAATGGGCAACCGGAAGTCGTCATCGACCCGAACGGGCTGACCACCACGATGGCCTACGATGTGCGCCAACGCCTAGTATCCCTGGATATTGGAGGCGAACTGGCCACTTACAGCTATGATCCTGCGGGACTGATGACCCGCGTCAGCCAAGCCAACGGTGCCTATCTGGCCTATACCTATGACAACGCCCACCGTTTGGTTCAAGTTAAAGACCAATTAGGCAATACCCGTTCATACATACTCGATAATATGGGCAATATCACCAAAGCAGACTTGACTGACCCTAACGGGCAACTCGCCCGCAGCCAGACCAAGGTGTATGACGCGCTCTCGCGTCTGCAAAACCTTGTGTTGCCACGCTAAGGGGGGCAGACATGAAATCAACCATAAAAACCGGCATTTTACTCCTTGTTGTCCTATTTGCCACAGGCCTGTTTACCGCCACCGCCCAGGCCGCCCGGCTCACCATCACCAAGACCGGCACGGGGACGGGCACCGTTACCAGTTCCCCCGCCGGAATCAACTGCGGCGCAACCTGCAACTTCAACTTTGCTAACACTGCCAATGTCACCTTGACCGCAACGGCAGCGTCCGGCTCGAAGTTCAACGGTTGGTCAGGGGCCTGCACCGGCACGGCAACGACCTGTTCAGTCACCACGAACGTCGCCAAGACCGCCACCGCCAACTTTGTGCCAGTCCGACTATTGACCGTCACCAAAACCGGCACCGGCTCAGGGACAGTCACCAGTTCACCCACAGGCATCAACTGCGGCTCGACTTGCTCGGCCAACTTCAACTTGAACTCAAGCGTCACCTTGACCGTATCGCCAAGCGCAGGCTCAAGCTTTACGGGCTGGACGGGGGCTTGCACAGGCACGGCAAACGCTTGTACCGTCACCATGAGCGCGGCCAAGACCGCGACCGCCAACTTCAATGCCGTACAAGTGGGCTTGACGGTCACTAAAACCGGGACGGGCGCAGGCACCGTCACCAGTTCTCCCGCCGGGATCAACTGCGGTGCTACCTGTTTCGCCAATTTCAATCAGAACAGCAGCGTCACCCTAACTGCTGCCGCAACCGCTGGATCGACGTTCAGTGGCTGGTCGGGTGCATGTACAGGCACAACAGCCACTTGCACCGTGACCATGAGCGCGGCAAAGACTGTCAACGCCAGTTTTACCGCTATCCCAGTCCAGTTGTCCATCACCAAGACTGGGACAGGTACCGGCACGGTCACCAGCACACCAGCCGGGATCAACTGCGGTGCCACTTGTGCCGCCAATTTCAACCAGAACAGTAGCGTCACATTGACAGCGGCAGCGACTGCTGGATCGACTTTTAGCGGCTGGTCTGGGGCTTGCACTGGCACAACAGCCACTTGTACAGTGACGATGAGTGCTGCACAAACCGTGACAGCCAACTTTAACGCCATCCAATTGGGCTTGACCATCAGCAAGACAGGCACGGGGATAGGAACGATAACCAGTACCCCGACCGGAATCAACTGTGGGGTGACTTGTACAGCCAATTTCAACCAGAACACCACCATTACACTTACCGCAGCACCAGCAGCCGGATCGACCTTTAACGGCTGGTCAGGCGCTTGCACCGATACGACCAGTAGCTGTACGGTCACCCTGTCTCAGGCGCAATCGGTCACTGCCAACTTTGCCACCGTACAAATGGCATTAACCATCAACAATACCGGAACAGGGACAGGCATCATCACCAGCGCACCCGCAGGTATCGACTGCGGAGCAACTTGCACAGGCAATTTCAACCCGGACACGACCGTCACGCTTACCGTGTCCCCCTCTGTGGGTTCAACCTTTGGTGGCTGGTCGGGCGCATGCACTGGCACAGGCAACACCTGTGCTGTGGCTATGACCCAGGCACAATCGGTCACTGCCGCATTTTCGTTATTGAACACGACACAAAATGCCAGCACCTACCAATACGACCCCAACGGCAACCTCACCCAAGTCACCGATCCGTTAGGGCATAACCGCCAAACCCAATACGACAGCCTCGACCAGGCCGTACACCAGCTTGAACCCGATCCTTCCGTCACTGGCAGCACCCTGGGGCAAATCGACACGGATTATGACAGCCTAGGGCAAGTGACCAAGGTCACCGACCCTCGCAACCTGCAAACCAGTTACCAGATGGACAACCTAGGCAACCTGTTGAGCCAGGCCAGCCCGGATACCGGCACCACCCAAAATACCTACGATGAGGCCGGCAACCTCAAGACCAGCACCGATGCAAGGGGCAAGATCGCCACCTATAGCTATGACAGCCAAAACCGCATCACCCAAGTGGTCTATGACGACCAGACCATCACTTATACCTGGGACACCTGCACCAACGGCATAGGCCGTGTTTGTAGCCTAGCCAATGGCAGTAGCACCCTGGCGATCAATTACGACCTGCACGGCAGGGTCACCAGCAAGACCCAAACCGTCGGAACTGTCGTCCAAAACACAGCCTACAGCTACAATGCCGAAGGCCAACTGGAGCAAATGGCCACGCCCGGAGGGAGCACCATCGGCTATGTCTGGCAAAATGACCATATCCATTCAATTATACTCAACGGTCAGCCACTGATTACCCAGATAACCTACGAACCCGATGGCCAAATCGCAGGTTGGATTTGGAGCAACGGCACCACCAATAAACGGCACTATGACCTAGCCGGAAGGCCCATCGCCATCAGCCTGGGCTTTGATGCCCAAAGCCTGCTGCCGACGCTCCGCAACTATAGCTACGATGCCGCCGGGAAGATAACCGGCATAAGCGATGACGTTGACCCAACGCTGGACCAAACTTACGGCTATAACGGCCTGGACAGGCTGATAAGCAACCAGAAAGGGGCATTTACCCTCACCAGCCTGGGCTATAGCTACGACCTGAGCGGCAACCGCACCAGCAAGACAGTCAACAACAGCTTCACCGAAGCCAGCAGTATTGATCCCGGCAGCAACAAGCTGCAACAAAAAAGCGGTGCTCAAAGCACCACCTACAGCTACGATCCAACAGGCAACCTCTTAAGTGACGGTACTCTCACTTACGGCTACAACGCACAAGGAAGGCGCACCACCGCCACGGCAACGAACCTGAACGCCAGCTACGGCTACAATGCCCTCGGTCAACGCACCAAGAAGACTGTCAACAATACCACCAAGCTCTTCTTTTATGACCAGCAAGGCCGACTGGCGGGTGAATACGATTCAACCGGGCAACTGCTCCAAGAAATCGTCTGGCTGGGCAGCTTGCCCATTGCAGCACTAAAACCGACCACGCCAGCAAGCGCCCCTATCGACATCGATTACATCCATGCCGATCATCTGGGTACACCGAGAAAGATAACCCGGCCTCTCGACAACAAAGTGCTATGGACTTGGGAATCCGAAGCCTTCGGCAACAGCCTGCCGGATCAAAACCCGTCCGGTCTGGGCGCATTTGTGTTTAATCTGAGGTTTCCGGGACAATATTACGACCAGGAAACCGGGTTGTTTTATAATGATTTCAGGGATTATGATCCGGCTACGGGACGCTATACAGAGAGTGATCCGATTGGTTTGGCTGGTGGCATTAATACTTATGGATATGTTGGGGGGAATCCGGTTAGTGGAGTTGATCCTTTGGGGCTGTACACCACTGTAGTCTACGTTGGCGGTGTAATTCCGCACTCTGCTTTGTACATTGGCGGTCCTGGGAGAACACCATTTCTCTACGATCCAGCCGGCTCGTATCTACCAACAGATGGTGTCCCACGAGGTTCAGGCGGTTTTTTCGATGGCGATAGGGCAAGCATTTCGGACTATATCAACTTCCACACAAATAACGGAGACACGGTAAATATTGACCCGATTCCTACCAATCCTGACCAAGAGCGGGAGATAATGAAGCGGGCGCTTAAACAAGGCGGCGCGCAGCCTTTTGGATGCGCTAGTGCTGTGTCTGGTGCGCTTGGTGGAGTATGCGGTGTTGAGCCGTCAGGATTTCCCGGTTCGCTCTTTGATAATGCGAGCAAGGCTCAGTGTAAATAGGCTATGCAAGCATCAAAATGCCATAATTCATTCTTTCTGACTCTGGTCGGGTTCACTATAACGGCTATCGTCTATCTTCTATCGGGTTTGGCGCGAGTCGCTTCTGTAATGCACGAGAGCACAACTACCTTTTCAATTGCTTATATGGTGATAGTACTCCTGGGCTTAGTTTTCCTGCTGGATTACTTGAAGCGTGTGCAGTTATGGCGGGCTGCGCTAGCGGGGATTATCGTCGGCTACTTCTCAGGTTTTGTTTCGTATTTTATCGCGGTGCTTTCGATGCCGGACGGTGCAGAACGGCTTATGAACTCAGCGTCCATAATGGGCTGGACTTGGATTCTGTTTGATCTTTGGATACCAATTGTATTACTCTGCTGGACGTGGAGTGCCCTTGGTTTCTTGATAGTTAGCGGCATGTCAAAGCCCTGCCACTAAAAATAGTTATCGAGGTAAACCGCGTACGGCGTATTCTCGTAACTCGTAACTCGTAACTCGTAATTCATAACGCGGTAAACGCGGTAAGGTGCAATTCGTAACGCGATCGGGTCGGGGTGACAGGATTGTGCCCGCCACCTCTCCCACACCACCGGTAATGCGGTTTTCCGCAACGGCGGTTGAATCCAACAGCTTATGCTGTCGAGAGTTCCGATGGTACATATAATCCATAGCGTCTTAATGTGGCATTGCTCAGGACGGTGTGCAAAACTGGGCTGCTCGCTATCCGCCATGCGCCGCGTGAGCTGCTCGCCACTTTGAGGTGGCGGGGCTTTGCCCCTAGCCTTCGCAAGGCATTGAGCCGCCCCTTCTTGTTGTGCCAACGCTGCCAGGGCCGTAGGATGGGTAGAGGCGTTAGCCGAAACCCATCAGAAACGGAGCCACGTCTTTATGGATATTGACGGACGGTCAGAAATACACTCTGTCTTGGTATGTTGGACATGGTCGTGATGGGTTTCGGCTACCGCCTCTACCCAACGGGCTATGCCACCATCCGACTTCCTGAATCACTCCGGCTGTGATTCCTCGCGCGTATAAGCGAAGCGTCATACACCGAATGGAATGGTGTGAACAGCCAAGGGTGCATCCCATGCGCTCCCACTATGGAAAACCACCGAAACAAACGCAATATACACCGGAATGATTGAATTACGACAAACACGGAAATTAAGTTGTGAAACAACGGTGCGACGCGTAGGGCAATGGGATGGACTCCTCCCACCTATCGGCATCGAAGTGCCAGACTGATAAAATTAACCTATCAGACAAACCAGCGGAGGAGTCCGACATGAATATTAAACGAATAGGCATTGATTTGGCAAAACAGGTCTTTCAACTACATGGCGTTGATGGTCAAGAAAAGGTGGTGTTACGCAAACAGTTACGCAGAGCGCAACTGCTGGATTACTTTAAAAAGCTGCCACCCTGCTTGGTTGGCATGGAAGCCTGTGGCGGCGCTCATTACTGGGCGAGAGAATTACAAAAGCTGGGGCATACCGTTAAATTGATGGCACCCCAGTTTGTCAAACCGTACGTTAAAAGCAACAAAAACGATGCCAACGATGCTGAAGCGATCTGCGAGGCGGTTGCGCGTCCTAACATGCGATTTGTTGCGATTAAAACCATTGCTCAGCAAGACATCCAGGCAATTCATCGCATCCGCAGTGAACTGGTGCAACAGCGTACCGCCAAAGTCAATCAAATTAGAGGCTTACTCGCCGAATATGGCATTGTCGTTGGCCGACGTGTGGAAGTGCTCCGTCACGCCTTACCGCAGTTACTTGAAGAGGCTGAAAATGGTTTGACCGCTGACTTTAAAGTGTTGCTTGATGGTTTAAAACAAGATCTTGTGACGTTGGATGAACGTGTTGATGACCTGGATAAGAAAATAAAAACACTGGCTAATAGCAACCCAGCCGCCAAACGTTTGCAACAGATTCCAGGTATTGGCCCGATTATCGCTACGGCCTTGATCTGCGCGATCGGTGATGGTAAGCAATTTAAACGCGGCAGAGACATGGCCGCCTGGCTGGGTCTAACACCCAGGCAACACAGTAGCGGCGGCAAAGATCGATTGTTGGGTATCAGCAAACGTGGCGATGCTTACCTGCGCACCCTGTTGATTCACGGTGCTCGATCTGCGCTAAAAGTCGCGGGAAAGAAAGACGATCCGCGCAGTCGCTGGTTACAAAACTTATGTAATAGACGCAATAAAAATATTGCGGCTGTCGCCTTGGCCAACAAAAATGCGCGTATAGCCTGGGCACTGCTAAGCAAAGAAACCGATTACCTGCCGGAGGGCGAACCGGCTTGAGTTCGAAGGCAAGCCTTCAAACCCAAGCCGGTTGAGATAAAGGAAACCATTCATCCTCGATTGTGAAGCATAAACTACTGATGGAAAACAGGTCGAACCGGCGTTTGCAAAACCTTACGAATCCGCTGTGCCTTGAGCACGATAGGGCGATTAGGAGCAAACGCGCGAATAGCCCATTATGGCCAGAGCACAAACGCTCAAATCAAAGGCCGGATATACGTGTGCAGTCGTACCCCAATCCAGAAGTGATGAAGTGCTTGCAAAACGGGAGGAGTCCATATACGCATTAGCGATAGAGACTGTGAAAGTATTATTTCACCCCCGTATACTATAATGTACTCCATTGATAAATATAATTAAATATATAAACATGACGTCACGCCGCTACAAATCTGTTTCGACCAGGCAACAAATCAGCTTACTGCCGCCCAGTATAGAAGACTACGTACAAGAAACAAATCCAGTACGCGCCATTGATGCCTATGTGGACACGCTGGATTTAGCAAAACAGGGCTTTCTAAACACCTCAGGCGGCGTTTGTGCAGGACAACCGGCCTATCCGCCTGAAGCCTTGCTCAAGCTATACCTTTATGGCTACCTCAACAAAGTCCGTAGCAGTCGCAGACTGGAAAGCGAAACCTATCGCAACCTGGAAGTCATCTGGTTAGTAGAAGAACTTCGCCCCAGCTATAAAACCATTGCCGACTTTCGCAAGAATAACAGCCAAGCGTTAACCTCCACGAATCGTGATTTTGTTTTGCTGTGCAAAGAATGACAACTCTTTGGCGGTGAAACGCTGGGTATCGATGGCAGTTTTTTCAAGGCCGATGCCAGCAAAGACAGCATCTACACCGAAGACAAACTGCACCAGCAACTCCGGCAACTGGAACAAAAAATCACGGTGTATCAGGAACAACTTGCCCTTCAGGATGAAGCCGATGCAAAGGCAGGGCTTGGTGGCTTGATTGATGATAAGCAACTGAATGAAAAAATAACCGCCCTAAAAGAAAAACAAGCCATCAAGAAAGCCCTGCAAAAACGCTTGCAAGAAAACGAAAGCAAATAGGCCTCCACCGTCGACCCCGATGCCCGTTTACCCAGCAAACGCGGCCAAACCCTTGCGGGCTATAATGTCCAGATTGCCGTTGATGCCAAACACAAGCCCATTGTTGCCGAAACTGTGACCCAAGATGGCAATGGCAGCCAGCAACCCATGCCCATGACCAATAAAGCACAAGACATCTTGGCACCGGAGAACTTGGCCGTCTTGGCCGACAGTGGCTACTACGAAGGCAACCAAATCAAGCAATGTGAAGGCCAACACATCCTCGCTTATGTAGCGATTCCCGACCAGCCCAACGTGAAGTCACAAGGCCGCGATACCCGTGATCAATTCAAATATGATGTGGGGACTGGCACCTATACCTGCCCACAAGGCATACCGCTCAGCCGCTATGGCACAGCCCACCAGACCAACAACAAAACCTACGGCCGTTACAAAAGCAAAGTTTCTGCGTGCAAACAATGCCCGGTGCGGGGCCAGTGTTTAACAGGCAAAGCCACCAGCAAACAACTGATGCGCTGGGAACAGGAAGACGTTACTGAACATCACCAAACCCGCAGGCACCACAGCAAAGGCATTATGCGCCAACGCGGCGCATTGGTTGGACATCCTTTTGGCACGTTAAAGCGGAGAGCCGGGTGGGGTCATTTTTTGATGCGCGGACTAGAAAAATCAAAAGGGGAATTCAGTCTGATGGTGCTGGGGTATAACTTCACGCGCGTACTGACTATCCTTGGCATGGGGACGTTAAGGGATTATTGCGTCCAACGCAGTAAAAATAAGGCTGTTATCCTTGGATACGCATAAAATGAAGGGGGGAATAGCTCGTAGTTTGCTGCTAAAGCAGGGTTCAACTGAATAATGGGCTAACTTTCCAGAGAAAAACTTAACGTGCTGACAAATTTTTCAAAAAATACCGGAAACAGTTATAGGGAAAGTTTCCGGCATTTTGAATTCTTTCATAGTCTCGATAGCGTAATGCGCCGAATTATCAAAGGCCAACATGCGGCGCAATACGGCTATCGCCTATTGATACCCTACGAATTGCGCCTTACCGTGTTTAGGTGCAAGTTAAACCAAATTAGACTGGTTAATATGGAAACATTTAAACCAAAACTAAATAGCATACCAAATACTAGAATTAATCCTTGAATTCTGTGTGAGAGAATACTGGCAAAAAGTTGCGTTATAAATAGCCAAATGAAATACCATGGAAATGTAAAAAACATCATGAAAACCCATAGAATAAACCCAAGCAAACTGTCTTCTGAAGCGTTGCTTCGAGTATAACCATAAAAAGAAAAAGCGCCTGCAAGAAAGACTAGAAATAGAATTCCAAGTCGAGCTTTACAAAATGATAGGTAATTAGTTTGCATAACGTAATAAATGCGACATATATTTGAAAACAAATACGACGCCAACGCAACTTAAGAAGACTTGGATAAAGTCCATGACAAGATATGATTGAAGCATTATAGCTTGAGCGCGTAGGGCGCATTACGCTATCGCTAATGCGCCGAATGATCTGAGTGTATTTTGAAATTAAATCAACTATACCCTTGCGGATTTTTAGTTTGCCAGTTCCAGGTGTCCGCTACCAT
>JAYTJI010000144.1:0-2832 GCA_043731245.1 Methylococcaceae bacterium
CTATACGATGCCGGCCACTTCGCGCTGGAGACACACGTTAATGAGATCAGCACAGAAATACGTGGTTTTCTCGACGAGATCGCTCACTAATCACATAATACCAGTAAACTTTTCAATAGGAGTCGCTACATGGCCAATACTCACCCTAGTTCAGCAGAAATATGTATCTCTGCTCTCAAAACGGTCAAGAACTTTTATGCAGCGATAGCTCAGGGTGATGTCCCCGGCGTACTCGCAGTGCTTCATCCAGATCTTGCCTGGACGGAGGCCGAAGGTTTTCCTTACTACAGCGGCACTTGGCGGACACCACAGGAAGTGGTTGATAAACTCCTTATTCCGCTCGCCCGCGATTGGGATAACTTTGCCGCCACACCGAATGATTTTATCGAAGCCGAAGACCGGGTAGTCACGTTCGGTAATTACTCAGGAATCGCCAAGGCAACCGGCAAATCAATGCGCGTGCCTTTTGCACATCTTTGGCGCGTTCGTGATGGCAAGATTGCCAGCTTTGATATGTACACGGATACGCTACTAGTTGCCAAGGCAATGTCATGAACAACGGTAACCGCACTGCGGTCATTACCGGCGCGAGCCGTGGTATCGGTCGTGCGACGGCGATTCGGTTAGCTGAAGACTTCACTAATATTGTTCTTGTCGCCCGTAGTTGGGACGGGCTTGAGGAGGTTGCTACTATTGTGCGTGCAACAGGTAGGGAGGCGTTATCGCTGCCTTTCGATTTACGAGAACCAACGGCCGCCAATGCTGTAGTGACGCGCACACTCGACCGATTCGGGCGTATTGATGCACTCATCAATATAGCGGGTGCAGTGCCACAAGCTGATCTTTTTACCATGACGGATGAAGAATGGGCCGATGGACTGTCACTTAAATTCCACGGTGCCCGGCGTTTAACCATACAGGCATGGCAGGCATTATGCCAAACCAAGGGCTCGGTAGTATTTATGTCCGGCAGCTCGGCAATTACGCCTAAAGCCAGTTTCGCCGCTGTCGGCACGATAAATGCTGCTATCTCGGCACTTGCCAAAACGTTTGCCGAACGCGGTATCGCTGAAGGTGTTCAGGTTAATAGCGTTTTACCCGGGCCAGTCATGACTGGTAGACGGCGCTCGATGTTGGAAAAATATGCAGCTACTCACAACTTGGCATTTGAGCAAGCTGTTGAGCGTTTTGCCCAGGAAACCGGCATCACGCGTTATGGCACACCTGAAGACATTGCGGCATTAATTGCTTTTATTGTTTCGCCACCTGCCCAATGGATGACGGGTTCCATGCTTAGGATGGATGGCGGTGAAATAAAGGCGTTGTAAAAATTAGACATCGTTAAATCGTAAGCGGCATTTTTATTTGACACCCCAGACTGTGATCTGGTCTTAAAAAACATAAGGAAAAAACTATGATTGATCTCTACGAATTTACGCTATCGGGTAACTGTCACAAGGTGCGTCTCATGCTTGCTTTGCTTGGGCTTAGCTACAACAGCATTGCTGTCAATAGTAGCTTGCGTGAGCATAAGTCCCCTGAATTTCTTAGCATGAATCCGTTTGGACAAACACCGGTACTTAAAGATGGCAACGCAGTGATACGTGATAGCCAAGCTATTCTGGTTTATCTGGCTCATCAATATGGCGGCGAGCAATGGTGGCCAAATGATGCCGTTACCATGGCTCATATTGCGGCCTGGCTGTCTACAGCCGCTAATGAATTGGCACGCGGCCCGAATACATTGCGTCTGCATCACAAGTTTGGGCGCGACATCAATTTGGATGACGCACAGCAAATTACCAACACGCTTTTAAATATCATGAATGAGCGGTTAAGACGTCATGAATGGATTGCAACGGATGTACCCAGCATTGCCGATGTCGCACTTTATCCCTATATCGCGTTAGCACCTGAGGGCAAGGTCGACCTGTCACCTTACCCATCCGTGCTTGCTTGGCTGCAACGAATGCAGGCATTGTCTGGTTATGTCGGCATGCCAGGTATGTAATAAGGGAATCTCTAAGAATTGCTTATTCATGCTTCGACAGGCTCAGCAAGAACGGATAAGTGCCTAATTTAAAAAGATCACCATTCGCACTGAGCTGTGAGCTTCTCGAACAGTCGAAGTGCAATTTTTATAGATTCCCATAATTCATTTAATTAGGAGCATCACCATGAACACCGCCACTGTAGCCCGCCCACCACTGCCGCCATTCACACAAGAAACCGCTGTTCAGAAAGTACGCATGGCAGAAGATGGTTGGAATAGCCGTGACCCACAACGCGTGTCTTTAGTTTATACAGCCGACAGCCAATGGCGAAATCGTGCTGAATTCCCATGCGGCCGTGCACAAATTGTAGAGTTTTTAACCCGTAAATGGGCACAGGAATTGGACTACCGATTGATTAAAGAGCTATGGGCATTTGACGACAATCGCATCGCCGTGCGTTTTGCCTACGAATGGCACAATGAGGAAGGGCATTGGTTTCGCTCGTATGGCAATGAGAATTGGCAGTTTGATGAGAATGGGTTAATGGAATGTCGTTTCGCCAGCATCAACGACTTGCCCATTAAAGAATCTGAACGCAAATTCCACTGGGCTCTTGGTCGTCGCCCTGATGATTATCCAGGTTTAAGTGAGTTAGGGTTGTAAGTAGAATAATTCAAATCTAGGCATCATCGTTGTATCGGTAAATTCACCATGTGAATCATCATACTAATTTTAGGTGAATTTATTTCATCATTTTTCAATTAAGTAAGTAATTTTTAATGACCGCAATTCATACGACACCGCTGGCTTTTCCATCATCACTTTGGGCATCTGCAAC
>JAYTJI010000145.1:0-2708 GCA_043731245.1 Methylococcaceae bacterium
TTGGGCAGACATCAAGACAGGCGGCGCAACGGCTACAGCGATCCATGTCGATGCTGATTTGCGCTGTTTCTGGTGACTGGGAAATGGCTGGGCATTGCAATTGGCTATAACAAAGTGTACAGGACGCGCATCGGTCAGAATCAATTTTCAGGGTTCGTTCCCGTAGCCGCCGCAACGATTCTTCAGTAGGTTGCAAAGCACAACCGCCTCGTACCCATATCACTTTAACACCGCTCAGTGCCTTAGCTTGTTCGATGGTGTGCGATAGTTGAGACGGCATAAAAGCGCTGACTTCAAAAATATGTGCCACGCCGATAGCCTCAAATAATTTTCGCATATCAACGTTCGCCGAGGCGGAAGGTGAGTGCTGATGTCCCGACATAGCAATAGAGCGGTTATCTAACAATATATGCGTGAGATTAATGTTGTTTTCGACCGCACTCAGTAAAGAAATCAACCCGCCATGAAATAGGCTGCCGTCGCCTCCTGTTGAGACTAAGGATTGCTCAGGCATTAGATGCGCAATGCCTTGTGACATACCGATACCCGCATTCATACATAACAACCAATCGGTACGGTGCGGGGGCAGTGACGAGCAACCAATGTCGCCGCCGATAATGCCATTGCTGGCTTGTAATGCCTGATCCATTGCATAAAAAGCGGGGCGGTGTGGACAGCCTTCGCAGAAAGTGCCAGGGCGTTCCGGACAAGTGATGTTCATTTTAAAAGCAGGAATACTGTTCTGGTCATCCACACAATCAAATTCAGCCACCAGAAACTCACGCACTTGCTGATGAGTGATTTCACCCCATGCTGGAAAATAGTCTTTACCATGAATCTGGCAGGCAATTTTGCCAAAGCCATCGCGTTTAATCAGGGTTTCTAAAAAGCCATCCTGATCCTCAATGACGGTGATTTTTTTCTTGTCCTGGGCGAAGCTGAGCAATGCTTCAAGATGTAACGGAAAAACTCGCTCTATGTTTAATAAATGTACTTGTCTGGCTAAGCCTAACTCGGTAATCAGTTCATGGACGATGGCAAAAGTCGCGCCGCGTGTTATTAAACCTATATCCGCTGCCTGATTAAACGCTTCTGTGACATTAGCAGGCTCAACAGCAAAACGTGCTACGCGTAAAATATGATCCCGATGATTATTGACAGCACGCTGGCCGACATTAATCAGATTGGCTGGGTCTTTACTGAAATGCAGCGGTTTTTGTACAAGTACTTGCTGAGTGCGTTGAATTAAGTTAGCTTGATAAGCGAGCCTACCTGTTACAAAAACCAGCACGGGCAGTTGCACGCGCTCTGAAACATCGTAAGCATTTTTGACTATCTCATAAATAGCATTGACGCTGGTAGGCTCAAACAGCGGTAGGTTAAACTGCGGCGCGTACCAGTGGACATCTTCTTCACCCGTACTGGAACGCGCTCCAGGGTCAGTGCCGACGACGACAACCATGCCTCCTTTGATTTTTGTGACACCCGCGTAATTCAAAGGATCAGCGGCGATATTTAAGCCGACATGCTTCATAACCAGCAAAGACCTCGCGCCACACAAACTAGCGCCCATAGCTGCGAGTGCAGCGATGTGTTCGTTTAAAGCATGATTAATGGTCAGTGTCGTTTTCGCCAGAACATCAACAACACGATTAACCGGTGAGCCGGGATAGTGTGCGACATAGCTTACCCCCGCATCCTCAGCCGCCCATGCAATTGCTTCATTGCCATCGCCAAAAGATGGGCTCATTTTTTTTCAGAGAGTGCTTGCATCTAATGGGCTAAGTAGTTTTATGCTGGAGAGGGGCTTTACGAACTGAACAACCGAAGTTACAACGGGTGGGTTCGTATAGTGGACTGAACCAATACGTTCAGGTTAAGTGTAATAAGAAGAGCTGGTATAAATTTTAACACAAAAACATAAGCCTTTAGAGTCAGGCTCAGTAAGTTACTTAACGTTAAACATTTCTATTAAGTGTACAAGATAATACGATAAACTGGACGTTAGAATCTACAACAGCTTAAAGCCTCATGATTGACACCGAATCAACCCCAGATCCATCGCCTACACTAACAGTCGTTAAGCAAGATGACGGGCAGTTGTGCGCGAAGTTGATCGGCGATTGGAATCTTCGTGGCTTGGCGACAGCCCCTGAACTGCAACAGAAAATAAGGTTCAATGCAGGTAATAAAACCATGCAATGGGATATGGCCTCGATAGATGTGCTTGATAGCACGGCGGCTTTGATAATCTGGCAAGCCTGGGGGGAACAAATGCCGGTAATATTACAGATAAAGCCGGAACACCAACGTTTATTTGAGCGCTGGCAGGCACAAATAGTACCTGGTGCTGAACCTGGAGCCTCTCGTTTCAATTTATTTTTTAATACGTTGCAGCAACTGGTCTGGGGCTTTTGGGGGCAACTATTAAATCTGGTGACCTTGTTAGGTCAATTGGTTCTGGATTTTAGTCATTTGCTGAGTCACCCAGGTGATATTCCCAGAGCAGAAATTTCCATTACGATTTATGATGCCGGTGTCAGGGCTTTAGGTATTACGGCACTGGTGGGCTTTTTGATCGGCATAGTGCTTAGTTATTTGTCAGCATTGCAATTGAAAACTTTCGGGGCGGAAATTTACATTATTGACATTCTGGGTTTAAGTATTATTCGTGAATTGGGGCCATTATTAGCGGCTATTCTGGTCGC
>JAYTJI010000146.1:0-5043 GCA_043731245.1 Methylococcaceae bacterium
GAAGGCATGTATTATTTGCCGTTACTTTTTTGTGGTTTAATGGTGGTGCGTGGCGCTGGTGCTTATTTGGGCAATTATTTTTTGGCAAAAGTATCTGTAAATGTAGTGCATAAATTAAGATGTCAAATCTTTGATCAATACATACGGTTACCGACAGCTTATTTTGATGCCAATAATAGTGGCTATATGATTTCAAGGATCACCAATAATGTCGGCGAGGTTACGAAAGCGACGACAGATGCATTACGTACATTTATCCGCGAAGGATTTACTACGATAGGCTTATTGGCTTATTTGTTTTATTCAAACTGGATGTTATCACTGGTATTTGTTGGTATAGCCCCGATAATTGTTTTGCTGGTGAGTTATGTCAGTAAGCGCCTCCGAGCCATCAGCAAGAATATACAAAACTCGATAGGCGATATGACGCATATTACTTCGGAATTAGTGACCGGCCATCGGGTGGTGCGCAGCTATGGTGGAGAAAGCTATGAGAGTCAGCGGTTCCTGGAAAGTAGCTCGTATAATCGGCGTCAATCGTTAAAGTTATCTACAACAACGGCAGTTCACAATCCGATAATGCAATTGATTATCGCGATGGCATTGGCATTTTTAATGTATATGGCTTTGTTTTTTATGAAGCAAGCTAGCGTCGGCGAATTTGTTGGTTACTTGACGGCGGCCTTTTTATTGCCGAGACCTATCAGGCAGTTAAGTGATGCCAATGGAGATGTTCAAAAAGGTATTGTGGCTGCTCAATCGTTATTTGATGTTTTGGATGAACCGGGCGAGTTCGATAAGGGCACTTATCAGGCTGATAAGTGCAAGGGAGCACTGGAATTTAAAAACCTGTCATTTCAATATCCGGGTGCTAATCAACTAGCGTTAAAAGATATAAGTTTTAAGATTGAACCCGGACAAACTATCGCTCTGGTTGGTGCGTCTGGCGGCGGTAAAAGTACACTAGCTAATTTGCTGTCACGATTTTATCCCCATGATAGCGGAGAAATTTTATTAGATGGCGTGGAAATAAATGCCTATCAATTGGCAAATTTAAGAAAGCAGATAGCATTGGTTAATCAACAAGTCACATTATTCAATGATACGATAGCCAACAATATAGCCTATGGGTCGTTAGCGACAGCAACTAGAAATGAAATATCTACGGCTGCAATAGATGCTTATGCAATGGAATTTATCAGTAAGTTGGATAAGGGACTGGATACGGAAATAGGTGAAAATGGTGTTAAATTATCGGGTGGACAAAGACAACGGTTAGCCTTGGCCAGGGCATTGTTGAAAGATGCACCGATACTGATATTGGATGAAGCAACGTCGGCATTGGATACCGAATCAGAGCGGTATATTCAGGCGGCGTTACAAAAAGTGATGCGTAATCGGACAACTCTGGTTATAGCGCATCGGTTATCGACTATTGAAAATGCCGATGTGATTTTAGTAATGGATCATGGGCGTATTGTAGAAAAAGGCTCTCACAGCGAACTGCTTGATAAAAATGGAGCCTACGCCCGTTTGCATTCTATGCAGTTTAAAGAGCATCCTGAAAAAAATGATTAACGCGGTGAAAGTCTTTATTGTTGAGGGGACGTTATTTTGAAGACATTTATGTCAGAACTTGAAGAGCATCAGGCCATGATAGCTCGATTGGCCAGTTGTTCTGCGGTGATTGAAGCAGCGGGTGAGTTGCTGATAAAAACCATAAGGCAGGGTGGGAAGGTATTGTTATGTGGTAATGGCGGCAGTGCTGCGGATTGCCAGCATATCGCGGCTGAACTTGTGGTGCGCTATGAAAAAAAACGCCAGGCGATGGCGGCTATCGCGTTGACCACGGATAGCTCTATTTTGACGGCACATGCTAATGATTATGACTTTGAAACTGTTTTTTCACGTCAGGTTGAGGTGCTTGGCAATGATAAGGATTGTTTGATCGCTATTTCCACATCAGGGAAAAGCAAAAATATACTTAGAGCTGTCGATGCCGCAAAGGCGAGAGGCATTATGGTTATCGGATTAACCGGTTGTGAGGGTGGAGAGTTGAGTAAACAGGCTACGGTTTCCATTATAGTGCCTTCGATGGTGACGGCAAGGATTCAAGAAGCACATATTTTAATTGGCCATTGGTGGTGTGGCATAGTTGAGGAGGCATTAAGTGTTAGCAACAACGCCTGAGTTTGAAGCGGCTCGTATTATTGTAATCGGTGATGTGATGCTGGATCGTTATTGGTCCGGGCAGGCTTTACGTATTTCACCCGAAGCGCCCGTGCCGGTAGTTAAGGTTAAAACTATTGAAGACCGCATAGGCGGTGCCGGCAATGTTGCTCTTAACATCGCCAAATTAGGCGGAAAAGTTACTTTGTTGGGCGTTGTTGGCGATGATGCCGAGGGAGAAACTTTAAAGCGTTTATTGGAAGCGGCGGGTGTAGTTTGCGATTTTATTGTTGAGAATTCGTTGCGTAGCATTTGCAAATTACGTGTGATGGCACAGCATCAACAATTGATTCGGCTGGATTTTGAAGACACCCCCATCAAATTTGATCGAGAAGCCTTGAAGAGTGCCTTGATTAGACGGTTGCCGGAAAATAATGTTGTTGTTTTTTCGGATTATGGCAAGGGTACGCTGGCGGATGTATCAGCATATATTGTTGCAGCCAAGCAAGCCGGTGCTAAAGTTTTGGTGGATCCAAAAGGCGTTGATTATCAGCGTTATGCCCAGGCAGATCTGATAACGCCAAACTTGGCTGAATTACAAGCTGTGGTGGGCACTTGTGAAAATGAACAGCATTTGATCGAAAAAGGACGGGCTCTTCTAGCTCAGTATCAAATTCCGACACTATTATTGACTCGCGGTGAAGCGGGTATGACGCTGATACGGCATGATGAGGTACATTCATTGCCAGCGCAGGCCAAAGATGTATTTGATGTAACTGGTGCAGGGGATACAGTTATTGCTGTAATGGCTTTAGGTGTCTCGTTAGGCATCTCACTGTGTGAGTCTATGTATCTGGCTAATTTGGCCGGCGGAATTGTTGTTGGCAAGTTGGGGACGTCAACAGTATCGTTACAGGAATTGACGCGTGCAATGCACGGCGATAGAGATTCTTTATATGGTATTGTTTCCGAAGATGAATTGGCTAAGCTATTTGCCCGTGCAAAAGCCCACGACGAAAAAATTATCATGACCAATGGTTGTTTTGATTTGTTGCACGCAGGGCATGTCGCCTATCTGGAGCAGGCAAAGGCGCTAGGTGATCGCTTGTGCGTTGCGGTCAATTCCGATGCGTCGGTCAAGCAACTTAAGGGTGAGTCACGACCTATTAATGGTTTACAAGAGCGCATGACAGTTTTAGCTGCATTGGCCTGTGTGGATTGGGTGGTGGCATTTGCTGAAGAAACGCCTGAGCGATTGTATTGCAAGTTGCTACCAGATGTTATCGTTAAGGGAGGTGATTATAGTTCCGGGCAAGTCGCTGGCGGTGATTGTGTTATTAAGGCAGGTGGTGAGGTAAAAATATTGCAGTTTGTCGATGGGCAATCGACAACAGCGATGATCAACAAAGCGAGGGGAGCAGAATGATCGTTGTTACCGGAGGCGCGGGATTTATCGGCAGTAATCTGATTCGGGCACTAAATCAGCGCGGCGAAAGCAACATATTGTTAGTTGATCATCTGGAAAACGGTCGAAAAATACACAATATGGCGGATCTTAATATTGCTGATTACATGGATAAGTCGGAGTTTATCGAGCAGATTGAATCACCGGCATTTTTGGATGGCGTGCGGGCTGTTTTTCATCAGGGCGCTTGTTCTGCGACCACTGAATGGGACGGGCAGTATGTTATGAAGAATAATTATGATTATTCAAAGCGTCTATTGCATAGCTGCATCAACAAGAATATTGCTTTTATCTACGCCTCTTCTGCGTCAGTATACGGAAATGGAGAGCATGGGTTTCGGGTTGACCGCAGTTGCGAGCATCCTATCAATATGTATGCTTATTCAAAGTTTCAATTCGATCAATATGTCCGGCGTGTATTGCCTGAAACAACGAGTCCAATTGTAGGCTTTCGCTATTTTAATGTTTACGGGCCGAGAGAGCAGCATAAAGGATCAATGAGTAGTACGGCTTTCCATTTTAATCGACAAGTTATTGAGCAAAAGAAAGCGAAATTATTTGAGGGTTGTGATGGGTTGGTTAATGGTGAACAAAAACGCGATTTTGTTTACGTTGATGATGTGGTCGATGTGAATTTATGGTTTTTGGATCATCCAGAACAGCGGGGGATTTTTAATGTGGGAACCGGCAGGGCTGAAACATTCAATAACGTCGCTAAAGCAGTCATTGATTGGCATAAAGAAGGCAGTATTGAATACATTCCGTTTCCAGAGCATCTAAAGGGTGCTTATCAGAGCTATACACAAGCAGATATTTCCGGATTAAAACAGGTGGGCTATACCAAAGATTTTTTAACTGTTAGAGAGGGCGTTACAAGATATTTGGATTGGTTAAATTTAAGGGTGAGTTAAATAGAACTGGAATTTTCTTGACGTAGGTGGTTCTTGCTATATAATGCGCAGCTCTTTCGGAGGTATAGGTTCCGGCGGGGCAGGAAGAAAATAAAGTTGTCAGGGAAGATTGACAAGTTGGCCAGTTAGGTTATAATGGTCGGCTTCTTCGGGGTTAGGTGGTTTTGCCCTGGGGGATGCGGAAAAGAAAAATGTCGACACGGGGTTGACAAGCCGGGTTGGCCCTGTATAATAGGTCGACTCAACGGGGCTTCGGTTCCACGCTCTTTAACAACTCGATCAAAATAATTTGTGTGGGTGCTTGTGGTGATTAGTAGTGGGTTAAAAAATAATCGACATAAGAACAAACACGTAAAAAGTAACAAAACGTTTTAGTTTGATGTCGAGCCAAGATTGGCTACTCATCTTATTGAGTGGCAAACTGATTTAAACTGAAGAGTTTGATCATGGCTCAGATTGAACGCTGGCGGTATGCTTAACACATGCAAGTCGAACGGT
>JAYTJI010000147.1:0-4218 GCA_043731245.1 Methylococcaceae bacterium
AGTAGTTACATTATTTCTTTTTAAGACTTCAGGCACATGGCACTCAATACCATACCGCGCATTGCATTGACTCCCGGAGAACCTGGTGGCATAGGCCCAGATCTTTGCATCCAACTTGCACAACAGCATTTACCCTGCCAACTCATCACCATAGCCAGCCCTGAATTATTGATGCAACGCGCAAAACAGTTAGGTTTGTTCATCCAGATAAACGAATTTGATAGCTCTTTACCGCCAACAACGCAGGCAACAGGGAGTTTAACGGTGTTGCCGGTTGAGCTCGCAGAACCCGCTCAATGCGGACAGACAAATTTGCTAAACAGCCGCTATGTATTAAAAACCATTACTAAAGCCACAAAAGGCTGTATGGATGGGCTTTTTGATGCGATGGTCACTGGCCCTGTACATAAAGGCGTTATCAATGATGCGGGACTCGCCTTTAGCGGTCATACCGAATATATTGCCGGGATTACCGGCGGACATCCAGTAATGATGTTGGCAACGCCTGGGTTGCGTGTTGCCTTAGTCACAACGCATTTACCGCTCGCCGAAGTCAGTTCAGCTATCACCCATGCGCGTCTGCGAACTGTCATTCGTATACTGGATCATGATTTGCGCACACGCTTTCATATTGAGAAGCCAAAAATATTGGTGTGTGGGCTTAATCCCCATGCTGGCGAAAACGGTCACCTGGGTCGTGAAGAAATCGACATTATTGAACCGGTACTTGAAGGTTTGCGCCAGCAGGGCTTAAACCTTCAAGGGCCACTTCCTGCGGACACTTTATTTACTGCTAAATATCTAGCCTCTGCGGATGCCGTGTTAGCCATGTATCACGACCAGGGTTTGCCCGTGCTTAAATATATAGGTTTTGGACAGGCAGTCAACATCACGCTAGGGCTCCCAATTATCCGTACCTCTGTCGACCACGGCACCGCTTTAGACCTGGCTGGCACCGGCAAAGCTGACCCCGGCAGTCTGCAACTTGCGCTGCAAACTGCATTAACAATGGCAACTAATAATTCCTGATAACATGACACATACCCCTCGCAAACGCTTTGGTCAAAATTTTTTACATGACCACAACATTATTTACAACATCCTCTCCAGCTTGCAGGCAAAACCTGATGAGCACTGGGTAGAAATAGGCCCAGGCCTGGGTGCGTTAACAGAGCCTTTATTAAAACAGGGATTACGTCTTGATATTATTGAACTCGACAGAGACCTGGTAGTGTTACTCAAAAGCAAATTCAACCAACAAGAGCATTTAAAAATTTTCAGTGCCGATGCTTTAAAATTCGACTTTTCATCGTTAGTAGAAAATAACGAAAAACTGCGCATTATAGGTAATTTGCCCTATAACATTTCAACACCTTTAATGTTCCACTTGCTGGATAACGCTTCTTGTATTGAAGACATGCACTTTATGCTACAGAAAGAAGTGGTTGACCGGATTTGTGCGGTACCCGACAGTAAAAAATACGGCAGGCTCAGTGTCATGATGCAATATTACTGTGCCACAGAACTGTTGTTTGACGTACCTCCTGAAAGCTTTGATCCTGCACCTAAAGTCATGTCGGCCATTGTCAGGCTAGTGCCGCATCAACAACCGCCTGTTAAAGTTAATGATATAAAGATTCTCAATAGGGTCGTAACACAGGCATTCTCGCAACGCCGCAAAACATTGCGTAACTCATTAAAAAAACTTATCGATGAAAAAGCCATTATCGCCTTAGAAATAGATCCGACATTAAGGGCTGAAACATTATCACTTGATGATTTTGCAAAATTAAGCAATCTATTACAAGAACTGCCCTGAACCTAAAAATCAAACTAACCGGTGCGTAACACCCCCAGAACGTCAATAGCAACACTTGAGCTTTTTTGAACGCACCTGCGAATACTCTGCGCGGTCATAGTTGCGGAAAATTAGTCCACTTTTAGTAAGCAGGTAAAAACACCCTTAAAACCAAAATTCCAGCTGTTTGAAAAATCCGCAAACGTGACCGCGTGAAGTATAGCGGCTCTGTCCCTCTCAAAAAATTATTTATCTGGAGTCATGTGTAACTTACCCGGTTTTCTAGTCGGTAATTTTGCAAGTAACTCAATTTATTAATTTGCTATTTTTTGAAAGAATCTTATATTGCTTATGCATTTAAACTATTCAGGTAAGTCATATGAAATCAAATTACGCCTCAGTAAAACGCTCTCTTTTGGTGGTATCGATAGCGGTTTTTGCATCGCTACTCATTAGTCCAGTCGCGTCTGCAACCGATCACGAAACACAGTGCTTTAATGATGTTCAGGGCAAAATACCCTGGACTAATGGAAAACTTAATTGGGATGATGAAAATGTAAAACAACTTTGTAAAGGTAGCACGAAGCCATCTGAGCCCGGTAAATGTTTTCAAAGCGTCAATTCAGGGCAAGTAGAATGGGGCAAAGGTAATAAAGTTTGGGAATGGAAAAATATCATTAATCTGTGTGCAGGAACAAATGACGCCACGGAAAGAGTAGATTGTTTTAATAAAGGTGTCAGCGCTGGTGGCGACTGGAGAGATGTTATTTTGTTGTGCCAACGTACAGATAATAGCCAATCCAGAAGTAATGAGATAACGAAGTAATTAGCCTTTAAGATCGGGAATAAATACCATTCTCGACATAAGCTGAGTTGAATTTAGAAGAAAATCAACTCTTATCCATTATTTATCTGAGGGGCAAACTCATAAAAAAATAGCCGGGCATTTGTTAGGTGATCTGTTCCTTAAATCATCTTTAAAGAAATCAGATCAAAAAAAATGTAGAATAAAAACGCAATTTAACCTTATGGTTTTAAATCCAGAATATTAGAAATGCCCAAATCTAATATTTATCAGGTTCATAGTTAGATAGCTCAATTAGAGTCGCCATAATAATAATATTATGGCAACCTATAACCTTAGTAAAACAGTATGTTAGTTGAGATACATCCTCAACGTGGAGTAGTATTTCCGTGCAAATTAAATTTTCGTTTGATTCCACCAAACCAGTCGTTGGTGAAGCAAGCATTGAGATTGACAAACCGATTCATGATGTTTTTGCTTACATCGGCGAGCACTTCTATGAAAACTACCCAAAATGGGCAGTGGAAGTCGTTAAATTAGAGCCTTTAGATGGTAAAAAAATTTTTGTAGGTGCCAAAGCAAGGCAAGTTCGTCAAGACCAAGGGTCAACAATAGAATCTGTTTTTGAAATTACCCACTATCAGCCCGCAATGATGCTTATTTTTAAAGGCCTGACGGGGCCTTATGTACACAGTTATTTACTAGAAAGTGACGAAGAAAATAAATCGACACGGTTGACCTTTCGTTTTGAGTTGACAGAAATTGAGGTTTTTATGCGGCCCTTTCAAAAACTGATACGGACTGCCATTGAAGATGGTGCAGAAAATACGGTTGAAAATATTAAAAATTTAATCGTCGGCGACCCAGTCTAATACTGGTCGCTTCACAATTATTATAAGAATTGGAAATTAAATATGCCTTTTATTGTTGAAAAAGAGAGCGGTCTTATTCCGCAAGTACTGTCCTCTATTCTAGATGAGTGTGTTAATGGTGTAACTTTGGCGGATCCGGATTTTGAGGATGCTCCCCTCGTATATGCCAATAAAGCTTTTGAACGCTTAACGGGTTATAGTCAGGAAGAAATAATAGGCCACAATTGCCGTTTTCTTCAGGGTGAAGAAAGGGAACAACCCGGACGTTATCAAATTCGTGAGGCTATGGAGAAGCATGAGACCGTTGAAGTCACCTTGCGTAATTATAAAAAAGACGGCACTCTGTTTATTAATCGCTTAAAAATAACGCCCTTGTTCGATAGAAAGCAACGCGTTATTTATTATCTGGGCGTGCAGTATGATGTCACTGAACAGGTGAACGCGAGCAATGAAATAAAAGAATTAAACGGTTTATTGAATGCAATGGCAAAAAAAGAGTGAAGGTTTATCAAAAATAATGCAAAACGGAAGGTTAGTTTATGAATGCTAGTAATGATGGCGACATGCTTTTTATTCAAGGCTTATTTGGTCTTGCGATACTCGCTTTTATCGCACTGATAGTCATCGAGAAGCGTCATCCCTACCGTCAATTTCCTCAGAAAATTTACAAAGAATCATTTTTTACCAACACCACGGCATTTTTGGTCAATAATCTTATTTTGTCAGTAATAAGGGCGTCATCC
>JAYTJI010000148.1:0-1136 GCA_043731245.1 Methylococcaceae bacterium
GCCAAACCACCCGCGCCGGCAAACAGCTCCATGACGGTATAGCGTTGCTTGGGGACGACTTCTTTGTGTGCTTCGAACCGCACTTCTTGGGTAAACCCAATCAGCTCGAACTGTTTGAGGTCTTCGGCTTTGTAAACGCGATAATTGTTCATCGGGTGCCGAACTGAATGCAACTTGCCTGAATCTTCCCAGCGCCTAAGCGTGGCGGTCGACACATTCAACATGTCTGCAACTTCAGCGATTTGGTAGAAATTTTTCATAATAACCATGTATAAGGTTTAAGAGTGGTTATTATACTGTGTTTTTGTACATTTAAATATTATCTTTCGCAAATTACAATTCCATAACTTAAGAAAGACAAATATGGATAAAAAACAACAAGAGGCGCTTCTGCTTAAAGCCCAGACATGGTTCAGAGAAACCATTTTGCCGAAACACTTAGCTAACACTGCAAAGCTGACAAAAACTAAGAATTTAGATATCAATCCCTTTTTGGTGCCCTATCTCGCTGTCTTTATGACGGGTGAGTTAACCCCGGAGTCAATTGCCAAAGCCATCGCTTATCCCAGAGTGATGGGTAGCTCAATAACGACTTCTTTTGGTCAAAATATGCAGAAATTCATTTCTGACGTTTTGGGAAATGCGTTTGGCTCTACGACGCAGGGCATTGACATTGAATTCACCGATTGCATTGATGGACGCAAAAAATATTGCCAAGCGAAACTGGGGCCAAACACGATCAATAAAGACGATGTCACCACCATCCATAATCACTTCAAAGCGGTGCGCAACCTAGGGCGCACTAACAATATCGCGGTACGCCAAGATGATATGGTTATTGGCATTCTTTACGGTATTCCAAACCAAGAGAGCAACCATTACAAAAAGTTAAGTGTTGAGCATTCGTACCCACTGTTTATCGGACAAAATTTTTGGCATAGATTGACTGGTGCTGAGGATTTTTATCAACGATTGATCGATGCTATTTCCAAGGTCGCGGTAGAAGCTAACGGGAAGCAAACTTTAGATCAAGTTGTCGCTACGCTTTCAAAAGATGAAAAGATCATCAAATTGGCAAAGCTAGCAAATAATTAATCGATTGCACAGCGTACTTTTAGCTATATTTTTTATAGCAC
>JAYTJI010000149.1:0-5107 GCA_043731245.1 Methylococcaceae bacterium
GCAAGCGAATATCTTCAGCGGTATACAGACGTTCAAAGCCCTGATAAATGCGCTGTTGCCGTTCAATTTTGCCAGTGTCGCAGTATTGCTTGATCAGGCGTGTGAGTTGTTGTCTTGAATAACCGGTAATTTTAATAAGAAAACACACAACCACACCTTTTGATCCTTTATTCAGCGCGGGGTATCTGAATTTAACCAGTGTACGCTGAATGTCCCGGTATATGTCTTTCTTGTTACTGGCAACCAGAAAAGCGATGGACTGAGTGCCGGTTAAAAACTGTTCCAATTGTTCGATTGTTTTTAGGTCAGTTATGTTCATGATTAGATTCATCCTCCTATCATGAACGAGGTTTAAGCGCTTGTCAGACTCACAACCGTTAGAAATACAGAGCTCCTTCAGACTCATTTATCATTGGAAGAGGGTAGGGCTGGTTTATTTTTTTATGATGATATATAATATTCAAATTGCAACAGTTATCAATGCCTCGGTGGCGAAACTGGTAGACGCAAGGGACTTAAAATCCCTCGACTGTAAGGTCATGCCGGTTCGATTCCGGCCCGAGGCACCATAAAAATAAAGGGCTTACACGATTCGTGAAGCTCTTTTTTTATGCCTGAAATTCCTTATCAAAATGTGATTTTTTTTAAAATCGGACACGTATCCGAATTTTAATTACAAAAAAAGCCAGATTAACTGACTTTTTGTAATTAAAATGCTGATTTTTTGCCGTGCTTAAAGATAACGCTATTTTAAAATGTAAATTAATTAATCAATGGGCAAAAAAAGGGGGCTAAAAGCCCCCTCAAATGAGCGCACCTCAAACTTGTCCGGCAGGTTTGTTTTTGTTGATATTGATTTTTGTCGGTTTACTAATATCTACTTTTTCCTGCTTTGTATAAGTCGTTTTATTGGCTGAATCATTATCATCTTGTGGTGGGCGTGGATCTTTGCCGGCCATCAAGTCATCAATTTGATCTTTATTTATGGTTTCCCATTTCATTAGGGCATCCGCCATTTTGTGGAGAATACTGATATTTTCCTGCAAAATAGTTTCTGCACGTTTGTAATTACAGTCTATGACCGCACGTATTTCCTCATCGATATGGTGAGCAACTGTGCTGGACACTTTACTGCCTTGAGATCCGGGATAACCCATGAAGGGTTGGCCACTTTCTTCGCCATAAACCAGCGGGCCGAGCTTATCGGAAAAACCCCAGCGAGTGACCATGTTGCGTGCCAGTTCAGTAGCGCGTTCAATGTCGTTGGATGCACCTGTCGTGACGCGGTCACCACCATAAATCATTAATTCCGCAATTCTGCCGCCAAATAAACTGGCTATTTGACTTTCCAGTTTGCGTTTGCTGGCGCTGTATTGGTCTCTTTCGGGTAAAAACATGGTAATACCCAGCGCCCTGCCTCTTGGCATAATGCTCACTTTATAGACTGGATCGTGATCGGGTGATGATTGTCCAACAATACAATGACCGGCTTCATGATAAGCCGTTAGTAACTTATCATCTTCCGTCATGACCATCGTATGTCTCTCAGCGCCCATGAGGATTTTGTCTTTGGCTTTTTCAAGATCGCTCATGCTGACTTGCACTTTGTTCGATCTGGCAGCAAACAATGCGGCTTCATTGACAATGTTGGCCAAATCTGCGCCTGAAAAGCCGGGTGTACCTCTGGCTATATCTCTCAATATAACATCATCAGCGGCAGGTACTTTTTTGATATGTACGTTCAGAATTTGTTCACGGCCTCTTACATCGGGTAAGCCAACATTAACCTGACGGTCAAAGCGGCCCGGTCTGAGTAAGGCTTTATCCAAAACATCAGCACGGTTGGTCGCAGCGATAACAATAACGCCTTCATTACCGGTAAAACCATCCATTTCCACCAGTAATTGATTTAATGTTTGTTCACGTTCATCATTGCCGCCGCCCATGCCTGCACCGCCTCTTTGGCGGCCGACTGCATCAATTTCATCAATAAATATAATGCAAGGTGCGTGCTCCTTGGCCTGAGCGAACATGTCCCTGACCCTGGATGCGCCAACACCGACAAACATTTCCACAAAATCAGAACCGGAAACAGTAAAGAACTTAACCCCTGCTTCACCCGCAATCGCTCTGGCAATCAGGGTTTTACCGGTTCCTGGAGGGCCCACCATTAAAATTCCACGAGGTATTTGTCCGCCCAGTTTTTGAAATTTTAGCGGGTCTGCCAGGAAATCGACCAGTTCAGCCACTTCTTCTTTGGCTTCTTCACAACCTGCTACATCATCAAAAGTTGCGGTAAGTTTGTCTTCTTCGAGCAGTTTGGCTTTGCTTTTACCAAAAGCATTGCCACCCATGCCGCCACCTTGCGTTTTACGCATATAGATTATCCATACCGCAATCAAAAGCAGCATAGGGAACCAGGAGATGAACATCTGCATAAAAAGCGATTGTTGTGCAGGCGGCTTGGTTCTTACCTGAACACCGGCGCTTAAAAGATCATCAATCAAATGCGGGTCATTCGGATTAAACGTTTCATAGTTTTGACCATCAGCAGTACGCAGCTTGATTGATTGCCCGGTCATTTCTACACGATCAACCAGTTTATTCTTAACCTTGGCGATAAATTCCGAATAGGCTATAGAATCGTCTACTGGCGGTGTCATGTTTACGCGGTTATATATTAAAAATGCACCCGCAAACACAACACTCCAAAGGAGGATGTTTAGTATATATTTTTTCATGTTTTAATCTCCTGACCTTCAAGAAGGCCATTATGTAGCGTTGCAATGAACTACAGCTGCATTCAAAATCTGATGTTTTTCACGGTTCTCGTCATCAGTCTGAAATGTTTTTAACTAATCCTACTGTATTAGTAGGATTTAATATTAACTATCTTTAACAATTTTGTACATTATAAAAAGCTCATCAATTGCTCACCAAAGCTGCGTTTTATTTTATCAAGTGCCATTACCTGAATTTGTCTGACGCGTTCTCTGGTTAAATTAAGCTCTGCACCAATTTCCTGCAAAGTCATTTCACTATCAGTAGCAACACCAAAATGGCAGCAAATGACTTTAGCTTCTCTAGGATTAAGGATTTCTATGGCTTTACTTATCAAGTTTTCGAGATCGGTTTGCGCTATTTTCATGAAAGAATGGGTAAAAACCTGCTGTTCCAGAAAATCAATGGGGGCAAATGAATTTTCTTCATCCTCTTCATAGCCTTCGAGCGACATGGCTGTTTGAGAAATCGATAGAATAGAATGAATTTCGTTATTTGATAATTTTGCGCATTCGGCTAACTCTTTAATAGTTGGCTCTCTGCCTGTTTGCCCAATAAATTGATCTTTAGTGCGAAACACTTTATTAATGTTGGCGACTTGCCCACAAGGTACGCGGACGACTCGCTCGCTTCGGGACAATGATCTGGAAATAGCCTGTCTGATCCAATAGCCAGCGTAGGTTGAGAATTGAAAACCCATGCGATAATCAAATCTGTCAACTGCTTTTAATAAACCAGTTTGCCCTTCCTGGACAAGATCATCAAACTCTAAAAACCCGCCTTTGTATTGGTTCGCGATGAATAAAACTAATCTTGAATTAGCGGTAGCCAATTTCTGTCTTAAACTTAACCAGCTATGTTCTGAAAAAACTACCTCGGCAAAGTGGGCGTGCATGTCACTACTGGACAAAAAAAGGCTTTGCTCATCGTAAGCTAATACTATATCCGACCATTTTGAAGAAATAATACTGTTGCGCCGGGATAAGCCTTCTAAGCGCTTAAGGATTAAATCGGCACTATTTCCAGTACTATGATTGCTGGGCTGATAACAAAGCCCCCTGAACTTATAGCCATAAACAATGACATCAACCAGCTTTGTCAGATCATGGAAAGAAAAGGGAAACAATTGTAATGCTGTTGTCAGGTTTTTCTTATCAACAGCATAAGTTGCATCGGTTAAGGCTTTATCGGTCAGGGCGTAAAAATATTTTTTTATATCAACTAAAGCAGTCGATAACTCTGATTCCAACGTTGCTTCATCACCCTGCTCATCAGCATAACAGTTTTGTTCATATTCATTAAGCAGCCATAAAGCCGTGACAGGGAATTGCGATAGCCCATTTATCAACTTTGATTTTTCGCATTTAAGTTGGCGAGCTATTTGAAAGTTACTATTCTCTGTAGATACCATTGCCTGATCAAAACTGCTTTCCAGCAGTTCAGCTTCAATAGGAATGTTATCGGCAACGACGCCTAATTCTTGCTTTGACAATTGTGTATTTAAATAAGCCATAACGCCAAATCCTCGCAAACAGTGAGCCTTAAAAATTTACAGTTGGTCACTATCCGCATGGCGGTAATTGACCAACTTAATTCTTTTATCAACAACTAAGACCAAGCATAATTCCATTAGTTAGCAGCATAATGAAATTATTTATTAACGATTTGTTTACTAATCATTTCACAATAATGTAACAATTAGAAATAAGTTTGTCAAACTATATCTTTACAAAACATGAACAGATAGCATAAAGATTATAAACAGGTATTGAAAAAGCTCTGGTTATTTTTATTTCAATAAGGTTGGTATATCGTCAGCAAACCCTTGACATATTCCGTTAATCTAAGAATCGCAGCTGTTACACACGGGGGCTGTTAGTGGTCAACACACCCAAATAAATGTAGAAAAAAGAGGGGCGAATTGGGTATGTTTAACTGCAAACATTTGGATTAAAGCGCTATTAAAGCCGCTCTTCGTTACTAAAGTAGTTGTGTGGGTCTTTGATAGGAAGCATTAAACGCACCCATTCAGTTAATAGTGCGTAAGCTAAAAAACCAGTGGTTGTTGATATTGGTGTACGAGGAGGTGGGTATTGGGGAATTAAAGGCTCTGATAAATATTCGCCCTGGCTTATGCTTAAAGAGTGGGACTGACCAGGTTCATTTTTTGCAACAGCAAATAACTCAGATCTTCGACATTGAGATCCAGTCGAATTCCTTTGCCAGAATTGCCATCTTTTCCCCATATCAAGTAGTCGGTTTGTCCGTCAGGCGGATCCATCGCCGCATAGACCTTGGGCATGATCGGCACATGGTCACCATACCA
>JAYTJI010000150.1:0-3803 GCA_043731245.1 Methylococcaceae bacterium
TCTTTTCATGACAGTACCTTTCCTGGATGGTTAAAGGGGTATTATCCACGAAAACCATGATGCCGCTTTCCCTGCGAGCATTACATATGCAGCACTACCAAGGTGACGTGTGGTGCGCATATCACTATAGTGGACCCTATTGTCCAGACAAATATTCATCGGGTTTAAGATAGAATCCTGTTTACATTACAGCTGAATGGCGCAGCCCCAGTTCTTCAGCGAGGGCTGATGTCTCGCTTGCACTACCGAATTTATCCACAATCTTCGCGCCGCCACCAGTGGCCGTTTGATATACCACATCCGGCGTCGTATAGCCCAATGATTGATGCAGCCTTTCCTCGTTGTAAAACAGGAAGTAGTGCGTCAATCCCAGCAGTAAATCAGGCATATTTTCGTATTTCTGCAAATACACATCTTCATATTTCACGGTTCGCCACAGCCTCTCGACAAAAATATTGTCCAATGCGCGGCCTCGTCCATCCATACTAATGGCGATGCCGTTCTTGATCAGCACGCCGGTAAAGCTATCGCTGGTAAACTGCGAGCCTTGGTCGGTATTGAAGATTTCCGGCACCCCGTAGTTTTTGATAGCTTCCTCCAGAGCATCTACACAGAACCCTGCATCCATCGTGTTCGACAATCGCCATGCCAGTATCTTGCGGCTGTACCAGTCGATGATCGCAACCAGGTACACAAAGCCGTGCATCAACCGGATGTAAGTAATGTCAGTGCTCCACACCTGATTGGGACGGATAACAGCCACGCCCCGCAACAGGTACGGATAAAGTTTGTACTGCGGATGGGCTTTACTGGTGTTGGGCCCAGGCGCCATCCCCGCTAGACCTAGCTTTCGCATCAAGCGCTGCATCCGCTTGCGATTGACTGCGTAGCCGCATCCGCACAAATACTTCGTCATGCGCCGCGTGCCATAAAACGGATGACGGGTGTACTCTTCATCCAGTTTATGTAACAAAACACATTCAAACTCGTCTAGCTTCTTTCTGTATACGCTTTTTCTGGTCATACACGACCGAGCGCGTCACCGTGAGCAGCTTGCATTGTGTGGATAGCGCAAGCTCCCTGCGGGATCTATCCATTTCTGTCGCTCTGCTACAGGTTGATCCCCGACTTTTTTTAGCCAGTCCAATTCCATGTTAAGTTGCCCAATTTTGGCGTACAACCTGTCTGGATCACTCTGGGCATTGACCGGCTTAGGCCCGCGCTTGCCTTCAAATAGACTGCCTGCATTCTCAAGCAATTCTTTTTTCCATTGATTCACTTGGGTCGGATGGACTCCATACTCCTGAGCGATCTCATTGATCGTCTTCAGGCCCTTGACTGCGGCCAAGGCAACCTTGGCTTTTTGCACGCCTGTAAAAATCTTCCGTTTGCTTTCGCTCATTCGACAAGCTCAGGAGGGTGCGATTAAAAGTGCGGTTTAATCTCAGGCTAGTAATTGGGTAGGGTGCGCTGTGCGCACCTTTTCAGCGACAAAGGTGGCGTGTGGTGCGCATAGCACACTCGAATGAAAAAACCGCATTTTTATCACACCCGCTAAAGCGTGAAAAGATGCAAGACGTAAATTAGAGGGTTAGAATGACCTTTTTAATCGTGTAACTTTAAACTCTCTCAGGTAAATAATGATCAGAAGTATGACTGCTTATGCTGGCAATGAAGTAAGCATTGGAGACCGAACCATAAACTGTGAACTACGCTCGGTTAACCACAGGTACTGCGACATCACCTTAAAAATTCCCGATCACCTACGTTTTATTGAAGCAGATCTTCGCTCGATTATTACTGCAAAAATCAATCGGGGTAAGATTGAATGTACATTAAGTTATAAAAAACAAGCCAAAGACGGACAAGGCTTTCACGTTAATATTGACGCTGTAATCGCATTGCTTGCCGCAACCGATCAAATTGAAGAGCACATGCTGGCACCTTTGTCATTTTCAGCATTGGATGTGTTGGCTTTTCCGGGTATTACGCAAGAACCTGACGCTGACAAAAGTCATCTTAACGAAGCAATCACCCATCTGGCCAAACAAACACTCGAAAAATTTCTGGAAGTCCGGGAGCGGGAAGGTGCGCAACTTAAAGTGTTGATCGAAGAGCGCTGCATAAAAATGCAAGGTTTTGTAGTCTTGGCCGGGCAACGTATTCCTGAAGTTCTGCTACTGATCCGCAATAAATTAACAGACAGAATTACCGAACTGGTTGCACAGCCGGACTTTGACCGCCTGGAGCAAGAACTGGTTTTTCTGGCGCAAAAATTGGATATTACCGAAGAACTGGATCGACTGGATACGCATATTACTGAAGTGCTGCGTGTATTGAAAGAAAAAGGCCCCGTAGGCAGACGGCTGGATTTTTTAATGCAGGAATTGAACCGTGAAGCCAACACCTTGGGTTCAAAATCAACCGACAAGGAAATGACCCAAATAGCTATTGAACTTAAAGTGTTAATTGAACAAATGCGCGAACAGATACAAAATATTGAGTGAATGATCAAACTGTGGCACTGAATGACATAATTAATGTGTGCCAAGATGAGTACCAACAATCGTTTTGGTGCATTTTTGGTACATGGGGCAAATATGGCAAAGCTAAGTGACATAAAGATTAGAAGCTGAATAAACGGTTCGAGGGCAAAGGCGACGGCGACGGGCTTGTTTTGAGCTACCGAAAAGAGTTTACTGTACCGGTCTGGCGATTCCGGCATCGATTTTCAGGCAAACAGCGCTTAATGAATATCGGCACTTATGGACAAGTCTCTTTAGCCGGTACTCGAAAGAGGGTTAAGGAACTTAACGCCCAAGTTGCTTTAGGCCATGACGTAGCCGCCGAAAAACAGGAACGCAAAGCTGTAGGCGAACACTTAAACGAATTGGATAGAGCCATGACCATTGATTACCATAACATCATCACTATAGAGCCCGGCAAGCGTAGCGGTAAGCCGTGCATTCGCGACTTGCGAATTACCGTTTATGACATTCTCGAATACTTTGCTTCCGGCATGACAGAGCAAGAAATACTTGAAGACTTTGATTATCTGACCCAGGATGACATTAGGGCCTGTTTCGCCTATGCCGCTGACCGAGAAAAGCACTCGTTGGTTATCAGTTCGTGAGGCTGTTATTTGATGAGAATCTATCGCCTAAACTGGTTTCCGCTTTAGCGGATATTTTCCCCGATTCCGCACATGTAGACCGGGTCGGTCTAGGCAGCGAGTCAGATAGCGACGTTTGGGAATACGCCAAAGCCAACGGCTTCATTTTGGCAAGCAAGGACTCGGACTTCTACGATAAAAGCGCATTGTATGGACACCCGCCTAAGGTCATTTGGATTAGACGCGGCAATTGTTCAAATCGACAAATTCAACTGATGTTAAAAAACAAAGCCGAAACCATTTTAGCATTTGATCAAAGCCCTGACTTGTCTTGCATAAGGATAATGTAGAGCCTTCGTGAACAATCAGGTCTTAATATGAAGGTAGAAAGCAATTACTTGATGAGTCTACATAGCCTATTTTCTGACCCTTGTTACCGTGAGGCTTACGGGCATTAATATTGCCAGATGATCCGTGGAAATATTCGGCATCAGGTCGGGCATGTGATTTTTTATTCTGCCTTGCCGAGTCTGCGTCATAAAATTGACTATTTGGATTTGCACAGCCGGTTAGAAAAATGCAGCATAGCTGCATAGCAATCGTTAAATTTCGAATCATTAGCAACACCTCGCATGTTCAGGCTAAAGTAACGTAGGGAGTTTAAATGTCGGGATAAGACGAAATAGTATTT
>JAYTJI010000151.1:0-7389 GCA_043731245.1 Methylococcaceae bacterium
CAAGCCGGGTATCTGACAACCGCTAAAATCGGTTTTTAAACTTTAGACACTTTAAGGTTGAGTCTCACTCATGTTCCGCATTAGCTGATTAAAGTGGGAAGCCTTAAAATCTTAACTGGCTTTGCACATAAAAATAATCAATATCTTGTCCGTTAGGAGAAAATGGGGCTTTCTTGGCAAATTGACCTTTGAATAAGTGTGTCCAACCCGATTCGAAATTTAAACTACTGTTGAAGTCCCAGCGAGCGACCAAATCAAGTTGTTGACCGACATAACTGCCACTGCGTCCGGTTTTATCCCAGAGTGTTGTGCTGGTTGCCGTGCTGCTACAGTTAGCACCACCCAAACAATCAGTTGACGACGCTAGCCAAAGAAACCGATGATCAAGTGAAAGCTGTACATTAGAGCGCGGAGCAGCATTAATGCGGTAGCCCGGAGTATTAATGTTGCTTCGGGAAAAAACACCATAAATGCCGGTAGGGCCAAAATCGAACCTGCGGGCACCGTAAAGAGGATCGAAGCGCTGGTCTAAATTTTTGTTGTTAGCATTATTGCCGCTTGCATAGTCGTATTCTAATGCAAAGCGTGGTGACCATGGTATAGCGAAGGTATAACCCATATCAAAATGGCTGGACCACGCCTTGTGTTGAATATTCCTGGTATCGGTAACGCCGGTTGTGGCCCGAACCGTACCAAACTGACCGATGGCTTCTGCTTGAAAGTCAAATTTCGCCTTGGCGGGTTTGATATAAAAGCGCATCCCCGGGGTCAAATAACGACGATTACGGGTTGGATTGTTAGCGCTGTCACTCTCGTCAAGATGATACAGATAAGCTTCGCCGTTGATGCCCAAAGCCAAGTCGGATACTTCTAAGAAGCCGCCGGAAAACAAAGTATGGGTATCCTCTCTGTCCCATTGCTGAACATTATTGATTAAATCCGGTGTGTCGGTACCTTGTGGATAACGAATGACGGGCATGGTGACAAAACCGTTAAACTGCCATTTATTGTAATCCAGTAAGCGCAGCCTTACGCCAGTAAAACTATTGATAGTATTGCGAAATGCGTTTCTTGCTATCAGTCTGCGACTACCAAAATCTAATGTTTGTCGACCGGCTTTGATCTCAACGCCAAAACCACTATACAAAACGTTTTGATCAGCCCAGGCAACATAACCCTGGAGAAAATCAGCGGTGTTGACATGCGTGTTGTTCAGAATTCTGGAGCCATTGTCTGCACTCAATGCGCGAGCATCTAAAAATTCTGTGCCCGCAGTAAATTTACCCAGTTTGGCAGCTAGCCAGACATCGGTTTGTAAGGCGATTTGTTGGTCGCCACCTTTGCTGCGAGGGGTATAACTACCGTCGATTGATTCGTAGCGGGTGCGCTGGTTCACTGAAAGTGATAACCATTTTGGTAAACCCAAGGTATCGTGTAAATTCCAAGCCGGCTTTTCATACTTGCTTGATCCTAGTAAAGCATCATCCATTTGACTTGAATAAGCGCTAAATGGTGGTCTGGTATAGCTAACAGTTTCTGCGGCTTGGACATTAAAGCCAGGTTCTAAGTAAAAACCGCCAGTGACAAGCAGATTGAGTGCATGGCTGATAGCAGCTCCTGTAAGATGTTTTCTTTGTTTCATCAAAGCGCTTGTGGTTTAAGTTGGAAGACAAAGCTTCAATACAAAGCCGGTTTGCACCGTATATCAACCAGCAACAGCCAAAATAACTGCTCCGGCCTTAAAGATAGCAGTAACAGCCTGACCTTTACGCAAACCCAGGGTATCGACGCTATCGTTGGTGACGGCGGCGGCAACCTGCTCACCGCCCTTTAACTCGATGTCGACTTCGGTGTTGACCGCTCCGGGTTTAACCTGGGTTACCGTGCCTTTTAGCTGGTTGCGTGCCGAAAGCCGGTAGCCGCCGAAATCGGTGACGATTATAATTTGCGGAGCCTTGATCAGGGCAATGACTTCCATGCCTGTCTTGATTGCCAGTGTTTCGGCGGATTCCTTGGTAATAGAGGCAATGATGGTTTCTCCACCCTTCAAGCCGATATGAATTTCGGCATTTACCGCACCCATAAGGACTTCACTGACGGTTCCGGTAAACTGATTGCGAGCACTTGTTTTCATATTAATTACCTCATTGATTGGTTTGAAGCTCAATAGTATCTTGTTGGTTGAGATAGGCTCATCGTAATTTTTGTAGCGAGCAGGCTGATTGTTCGTTTAATGGTGCAAGCAGTAAGAAGTAAAATCATGGATGGCCTATAATCGCAGCTTTTAAGCCTGCATCGCCGCCTGATCGGCTATAAAGAATGAAGCTTGTTCACAGCATTCACAATAAGACGCCGGTTCAGTATATTACGTTATGTATAAAAGTAAATAACGATAATTGGAAACAGATCGATGCTATTAGAGAAATAATGCTTGATTAGAAAAAGGTTTCAGCTCTTTTGAATCGTCACAACTTAGATAATGACATGTCCAAAAAACCGAATGACAACATGACCACGACCTGGATCGAGGGTGAATTGCGCCTGGTCGGCACACTGGATAGCCGTATGATTGGCTTGCTGAGGGCAATAGATCAAAGTGGTTCTATCAATCAGGCCGCCAAACAAACAGGTTTAAGCTACAAAGGTGCCTGGCAGATGATAGAGCGTGCCAACAATCTTGCCCCCAAGGTGTTGATTACCACTGCAACTGGCGGCAGCAAAGGTGGTGGTACCAGTCTGACCGTTGCCGGTCGATCTCTGCTGGCGTTATTTACCCGACTGGAGCAGCAGCACCGGCAGTTTTTGCAACAACTCAATCAAAGTTTGGCAGATGATCCCGATGTGCAGATGCTTCTTAAACGGCAGGTGATCAAAACCACCGCAACCAATCAGCTGTTTGGCATAATTAATGCCATTCAAACGGGAGCCGTCAACGCCGAAGTGTTAGTTAAATTAAAAGGTGGCGAACTGATTGTTGCTACGCTTGCTTTGACTGAGCTTATCCTACTTGAACTTAGCATCGGCGACGATGTAGTGCTACTGATTAATGACCCGGAAATTATCGTCATCACCGATCTGGGCAACTACCCTTTGTCAGCGCGTAACTGCCTGTGCGGCACGGTGATCCGCGTCCAATATGACGGCGTGGATTCTGAGGTTGTGGTCAATCTGCCCAGTGGCGACAGTCTTGTAGCCACGATATCCCAAGTCAGCGCCTTAGCACTGGAATTGAGCCCCGGCATTTCGGCCTATGCTGTTTTTAAAAGCAATGCCGTGATAATCGGCGCAATATCTCGTGGCGCAGTTCAGGCGCTGACGAGGTAAAAAACCGGTTTTGTTACAAAATTTGTCAAACCGAACGATAATGATTCATTTATTTTAGGTAAGTCACACTAACCTACATAAGCCAATGGCCAAACTAAACCCTCAACAACAAGCCGCTGTTAAAGCGATAGACCACCCCTTATTAGTGCTTGCCGGAGCGGGTAGTGGTAAAACACGGGTGATTACCGAAAAAATTGCTTACCTGGTCAAGCAAGGTTTACCTGCGCGGCATATTGCGGCGGTGACTTTTACCAACAAAGCCGCAAGGGAAATGAAAAGCCGGGTTTCCAAATTGCTGGATGATACGCAGATTCGTGGCTTACGGGTCTCCACCTTTCATTCATTGGGTCTGGATATATTGCGTAAAGAGCACAAAGTATTGGCTTATAAAGCTGCGATTACGCTATTTGATGAGCAAGATAAACTAACACTGCTAAAAAACCTGATCAGTCATGGCGCAAAAGACTGTGACATCGATAATATTGATCGTTACGCCCAGCAAATTGGCCAGTGGAAAAATGCCTTTGTTACCCCGGAACAAGCGGCAACGATAGCGACCCTAGAACAGCATCCTGCGGCCGGGCTTTACCATGAATATACCCGCAGTTTAAAAGCCTATAATGCCGTCGATTTTGATGACTTGATTCTGCTGCCGGTGTTGCTGTTTCAACAACATCCCGCTGTTTTGGAAAAATGGCAAAACAAAATCCGTTATTTGCTGGTCGATGAGTATCAGGATACCAATATCACACAATACCAGTTGGTCAGATTACTTGCGGGGGTGTTGGGGCGATTTACGGTGGTGGGTGATGATGACCAATCCATTTATGCGTGGCGCGGCGCTCAGCCTGAAAATCTGGCGCAATTGCAAAAAGATTATGCCCGTCTGCAAGTGATTAAACTGGAGCAGAATTACCGCTCCACCGGACGCATACTCAAGGTGGCTAATCAGCTTATTGCCAATAATCCCCACGCGTTTGAAAAACGGCTCTGGAGCGAACTGGGTTACGGCGATCCACTGCGGGTTTTAAGCCATAAAAATGACCAGGTTGAAGCTCAGCAGGTTGTTTCTGAAATCGTCCATCATAAATTCAAAACCGGTGGCCGTTTTCAGGATTATGCGATTTTATACCGTGGCAATCATCAATCCAGATTATTTGAGCAAGGTCTCAGGGAAAATAATGTTCCCTATCTCATCAGTGGCAGCTCATCGTTTTTTGCCAATTCAGAAATCAAGGACGTACTCGGCTATCTGCGTTTATTTGTAAATCAGGATGATGATGCCGCATATTTACGCATCATCAACACTCCCCGGCGTGAAATCGGCCCGACTACCCTGGAAAAACTGGGTAGTTATGCCAATGACCGGCATATCAGTTTATTTGCTGCCAGCACCGAACTGGGCTTAAGCCAAAAACTATCCGAGAAATCCATCCATCGGCTACAAAAATTCCATGACTGGGTTATCGATACCGCAGACCGTATTGAACGCGGCGATACCTTTGCCGTCATCGAGCAGGTTATTAATCAAATCGGTTATGAACAGTTTTTAAAAGAAGACAGTAAATCTAAAGAGTCTGCAGACCGAAAAATAAAGAATGTCTATGAGTTGATTGAATGGCTTAAACGCATCGCCGACAAGGAAACAGCCAGCCAAAAGCCGCTAGCTGAAATCGTCGCCAAAATCATGCTGATGGATATTATGGAACGAAATCAGGAAGCAGAAGTGAGCGATCAGGTCAGTTTAATGACCTTGCATGCCGCCAAAGGGCTGGAGTTTCCGCATGTTTTCCTGATCGGTATAGAAGAAAACATCCTTCCTCATCAAAGTAGCGTTGACAGCGGCAATATAGAAGAAGAGCGCCGTCTGGCTTATGTGGGCATTACCCGAGCTCAGCGCACCTGTACTTTTAGTTACTGCACACATCGTAAACGTTATGGGGAAATCGCCGAATGTGAACCCAGCAGGTTTTTGAACGAATTACCGGCCGATGATCTGGAATGGATCAACAAGAAACAACTGACGCAGGAAGTTATCAAGGAACGCGGTAAAGCCAATCTGGCGCAGCTTAAAAGTCTTTTAACTTGATCCTGATATCCTCGTCGCAATCAAGCAAAATTTTAATTTGATATAACATTCACCTACAGTCATAATCGAGGTTCTATGATTCAACACTTACTTTAAACACTACGAAAGGAGTTTTTTATGTCGCATTTAACAGACATTGAAGGTATCGGTGAAGTATATGAAGCAAAGCTGGTCGCCGCTGGCATGAAGTCCGTCGAGCATTTATTAGAATCCTGTTGCCAAAAAAAGGCCCGGATTGCCTTAGCCGAGCAAACCGGCATCAGTGAAAAGCTTATTTTAGCGTGGGTCAATAAAGCCGATCTTTGCCGCATCAAGGGCATTAGCACCCAATATGCCGATTTACTGGAACATGCAGGCGTCGATAGCGTACCTGAACTAGCTCAGCGCAAAGCGGAAAATTTACAGGCCAAAATGACCGAAGTCAACGAACAAAAAAATCTGGTAAAAAAAGTACCCGCATTATCTCAAGTAGAAGATTGGGTGGCGCAGGCTAAAGGCTTACCGGCTGTTGTTAGCCATTAAACCGATTGAATTAAAGCAATAATAAAATCGAGGCAGTCACAACTGTCCCGATTTTTTTGTTGCATAACAATTAAATTGGACTGCAACGGACTCGCTTATGCTGCTTAAGCGAAAAACTTCACGATTAACAAAGCGAAATCATTCAAATTAACGTATAATCCGCTGCTTTACCAAGGTTAAGCTCTATACGGGATTTTTTTGTCGCCCGTGGTAAGCCAGCCGAATTAAAAGCGCCCTTAGCTCAGCTGGATAGAGCGCGGCCCTCCGGAGGCCGAGGTCAGAAGTTCGAATCTTCTAGGGCGCACCATTCTACCTCACTTTCCAATCCGCATTTTAGGCGTATTTAGGCTTGCTGACTAGGCGTGATTAGCTGCACTTTCTTCGTGTGTTATCTGATCCTACTCCCAGCAACCTATAGATAAGTTTCATTTAGCTATTCTCTGCTCTTCCAGTTGTTTTAGTTTGTCATCTGAAATATGTTCAGCTTGCCCTGCAATGCTGCACCCAAAATAAGTACACAACTTGTGCAAATTGGCAGTACTGTGCTATGTCCGGCGATTAATAATTAAATTTCCCCCCGCCAAAGCCAATTGAATCTGGTTCTCTAGGCTGTTCTAACTTACAATTGCTTTTTTGTGCCCATTGTCAGGCAATCGTTACGGGTGTTTTTTAGAAGTGCGACAAAATGGTGGTATTTTTAGGCGGGCATAAAAAAGGACTTATGCGATTGCCAAGTCCTTGAGTCTGGTGGTGGGTCGCATGCGATTCGAACGCATGACCATCGCATTAAAAGTGCGGTGCTCTACCGGCTGAGCTAGCGACCCGACAAAGACCGCCTATTATAATGATATTTTCAGACCTTGCAATACTTTTTTGCCTTACTTTTTATATCGTGTTGGATCGGCTATGCCAGCTTCGGCAAAGCCCGCTTTTCTTAGGCGACAAGCATCACACACGCCACAGGCGCGGCCTTGTTCGTCGGCGGAATAGCAGGAAACAGTACGTCGATAATCGACGCCCAATGCAAGGCCTTGCTTAATAATTTCTGCTTTACTCAGTGAAATCAGTGGCGTGTGTATGGTGAAATGCCCACCTTCTGCGCCCGCTTTAGTGGCTAAGTTGGCTAATTGCTGAAAGGCGTTGATAAATTCAGGTCTGCAATCGGGGTAACCGGAATAATCGACGGCATTAACTCCAATAAAAATATCGCGTAGATTTAAGACTTCCGCCCAACCCAGCGCAAAAGACAGAAAAATGGTGTTTCTTGCAGGCACATAGGTGACCGGTATACCTGTCTGAGGCGTATCAGGCACTGCGATATGCGCATCAGTCAGCGCTGAACCACCTATCGAACCTAAGCCGAGTTTAATGATTTTATGATCTTCAACCTGATAATCCAGCGCTATCTGCGCTGCGGCTACCAGCTCGGCGTTATGCCGTTGTCCGTAATCAAA
>JAYTJI010000152.1:0-8746 GCA_043731245.1 Methylococcaceae bacterium
CGATATGACTGCACCGTTAGCTGAAGACGATATACTGGAACTGGAACTGGAAGCTTTTATAGCGCTGGTGAAACAACCCGGCACATTAGCGAGACTGGATCACATGTTGAAAACCGGGAAGCCGTTGAGGAATTAGCCCTGGGTGCGTTTTACGCACCATTTAGCTTGCATGATTGGTGCATGGAATGCACCCTACCTGCCTGCCATTATCCATAGTTCGTAGGCTGGTTAGGAGTTACAGAGGAAACACAGCCGACGAACGCAATCTTATTATAAGGAGAACACCCATGCTCTGGTTATTCGCACTACTCATCACTTTATGGGGCTTGTTCTATTACAAAACCCCAATACTCTGGGCTACAGCGGTTTTGGGTTTGTTGCTGGGCATTTATATCATGGCATTCGGCTTAACCCCCTTTAGCATCAGTTTATGGGGCGGATTGTTACTGTTTGCTATTCCTGTCAACATCCCCGTCATCCGGCAACAACTTTTTAGTCGCTGGATTTTCAAGCTGATGAAGAATACTTTGCCGCCCATGTCGCAAACCGAACGGGAAGCATTAGAAGCTGGTAACACCTGGTGGGATGCCGAGTTATTTTCAGGCAATCCCGACTGGAAAGTGTTACTGGATTTACCAGCCTCGCGTTTATCTGAAGAAGAACAAGCCTTTATTGACGGCCCTGTTGAAACACTATGCGCAATGCTAAATGACTGGGATATTACCCATAACCGCAAAGATCTGCCGCCGAAGGTGTGGGACTACATTAAACGGCAAAAATTCTGCGGCATGATGATCCCCAAAGAATACGGTGGCCTGGCGTTTTCCGAGACGGCGCATTCCGAAATCGTCATGAAAATATCCAGCCGTAGTTCCACCGCGGCGGTTACAGTAATGGTGCCCAATTCTTTGGGGCCAGCAAAATTATTAGTAAATTACGGCACGGAACAACAAAAAAACCATTATCTGCCGCGTTTAGTAACTGGCGAGGAAATCCCCGCGTTTGCGCTGACAGGGCCGCAAGCGGGTAGTGATGCGGGTGCTATGCCGGATACCGGCATTGTTTGTTATAACCCGGATAAGGTGCTGGGTATTCGCCTCAACTGGGAAAAACGTTATATCACCTTAGGGCCGGTGGCCACTGTGCTGGGGCTTGCATTCAAGCTCTACGACCCTGATCATCTCATCGGCGACAAGGAAAATATCGGTATTACCGTCGCGCTGATACCCACAGACACACCCGGCATAGCCATCGGCAGACGACACAATCCGCTGGATTCGGCCTTTCAAAACGGTCCTAACTGGGGTAAGGATGTGTTTATTCCCATAGACTGGATCATTGGCGGCGTTGAACAAGCCGGTAACGGCTGGAAAATGCTCATGCAAAGTCTCGCCACCGGCAGAGCCGTTTCATTGCCCGCGCTCAGTGTCGGCGCGGCGAAATTTACCTGCCGCAATACCGGCGCTTATTCGCGTATCCGCAAACAATTCAACCTGCCGATAGGCGAATTCGAAGGTATAGAAGAGCTACTGGCGCGTATGGCCGGGGAAACCTATATACTCGATGCCGCACGTAAAGTAACGAATGCAGCTCTGGATAATGGTGAAAACCCCGCTGTTATTTCCGCCATCCTCAAATACGAACTCACCGAAAGAATGCGCCGTATCGTTAATGACGGTATGGATATTCAGGGCGGTTCCGGTATTTGCATGGGGCCCAAAAATTATCTGGGGCGTTTATATCAGGTTATTCCGGTCAGCATTACTGTTGAAGGTGCCAATATTTTAACCCGGACGATGATGATTTTCGGGCAGGGTGCAATCCGTTGCCATCCTTATATTCAAAAAGAAATGGCGGCGTTACAGCAAAATGACCTACGACAATTTGATGGCGTGTTATTTCAGCATATCGGTTTTTTTATGCACAACATGGCTGCCAGTTTTTGGCTGGGATTAACGGATGCCTGTTTTCATAAAGTGCCGGGTGACAAAATTACCCGTCGGTATTATCGGCATATTTCCCGTTTAAGTGTTGGTTTTGCCTTGTTTGCCGATTTTGCCTTACTAACACTGGGCGGCACACTTAAGCGAAAAGAACGGCTTTCAGGTCTTTTTGCCGATGTTTTGAGCAATCTGTATCTGTGCTCCTGTGTACTTAAACATTATCAGGATCAAGGTTGCCCTGAAGACGATGCACCTTTATTGCAGTGGGCTTGTCAGCACAGCATTTATCAAGCCCAACAATCCTTACGCGCGGTTTTTTGGAAACTGCCATTGCGTCCGCTTGCGTGGGTTTTGCGCAGCCTTATTTTTTCTCTTGGCAAACCTTACTCACCACCTGGAGACCAACTGATCCACAAAACTGCATCATTGCTGCTTACTGATACACCTGTTCGTGACCGCTTAACCCACGGCATTTATATCAACAGCAACGCCGATGATGCCACCGGCAAAATTGAAGTTGCCTTTAAAGCCGTATTAGCCGCCGCGCCGATAGAAGCCAAAATCCACCTTGCTCAAAAGCAAAAACAGTTGCCCAAAGGCGACCCGTTTAAAATGCTTGCAGAAGTGTTAGCAAAAGGCATAGTTACGCAACTTGAAGTCGATTTAATGGTTACGGCTGAACAAGCTAGATTAGCAGCTATTACTGTTGATGATTTTAGTACTGAGGAGTTAATGGGTAGCGGATTTCCGTAGGGGGGCACACTGCGTGGGTTCTGTTTGCTTTGATATTCTGTTTGATAGAGTTCGTGCGGATACAATTTGAAGGGCGGATGCAATCCGCTCTTCAACGTTCAGGTGTGTATTGAGATAAGTCTTTGCGCGGGAACGCTTATTAGCAATAATAAAAATTTGAGCCTGTGCTTATTTACCCGCTTCCTCAGTAAAAATCCCAAAGCTCATAATGCGCTGATAGCGTTTTTCCAGTAATTCATCAGTATCTTGATAGCGCAACTCTGCCAAATGACGGATCAACGCTTCTTTTAGATTCAAGGCGATAATTTTGGGGTTTCGATGACCTCCGCCCAAAGGCTCTCTGACAACTTCATCCAGAAAACCCTGCTCACGAATGCGATCAGAGGTAATGCCCATAGCTTCAGCTGCTAGTTGGGATTTATCCGCACTTTTCCATAGAATGGATGCACAGCCTTCCGGTGAAATAACGGAATAGGTACTGTATTCCAGCATAATTAAGCGGTCGCCCACACCAATCGCCAACGCACCACCCGAACCGCCTTCACCAATAACGACACAAACAACAGGCGTTTTCAGTTTGGCCATTTCAAACAGGTTTCTGGCGATGGCTTCACTTTGACCACGCTCTTCCGCGCCAATACCGGGATATGCGCCCGGCGTATCGATTAAACAAAGCACGGGGATTTTAAAACGCTCCGCCATTTTCATAATGCGCAAGGCTTTACGATAACCTTCAGGGCGCGGCATACCAAAGTTTCGATAAATTTTTTCCTTGGTATCACGGCCTTTTTGATGACCGATCACCATCACCGGTTGCCCATCAAGACGCGCCAATCCGCAGACAATGGCAGGATCATCAGCATAAGTCCGATCGCCATGCAGTTCGTGGAAATCAGTAAAAATGTGCTCAATATAATCGAGTGTATAGGGGCGGCATGGATGTCTGGATAATTGCGAAATTTGCCAGTCAGAAAGATTATTAAAAATGGATTCAGTAAGCGCCTGGCTTCTATCTTCCAACTGCTTAAGTGCATCGGAAATATTAATATTATTATCAAACTCCACATTGCGGAGTTCTCTAATTTTCGCTTCTAATTCAGCGATCGGTTGTTCAAAATCGAGAAATTTTAGATCCATGTAGATGTAATCGGGGCAGTGAGATGTAAAGCGTAGATTTTATAGAAATTCAGCACACATTCAAAATTAATTCAGTATTTAATAATCAGCACCCAGTCTTATGAACATTTTTATAGTACACTGCCACACAGCCATAATTACCATCACAAAAGAAGGCAACGTCCTTTAGCTTCTCCATTTATTATGTTTACAATCACCAAAGAAGTTTATTTTTGTTACGGGCATCGATTAATGAATCACCCCGGCAAATGCCGTAACCTACACGGACATAGCGTTAAAGCATCGATTTCGATACAACAGGAACAGCTCAACGATCAAGGCATGGTCTGCGATTTTGCTGATATTAGAGACTGCGTGGAAGCGTACATTGATGAGTGCCTCGATCACAATTTTCTACTCCATAAAGATGACCCGATTATCCCGATGCTCGTGGAAAACAACGAACGCTTTCTTGCCCTTGATGAGCATCCGACTGCCGAAGTATTAAGCAAAATGATCTATCAGCATCTAAAGCACGCCGGTTTTAACGTTGCCCAGGTTGTGTTATGGGAAACGGCCAGCGCCCATGCCTGCTACCGGGAAAATTGACTCAGACTATGAGCTTTGTTAATCCGGTCAACAAATCATATTGCCTCGAACAAATCTGCGAGTCCAACTACCAAAAATTACTAAAGTTAATCCCGGACTTGCTCACGTTCAAAGAAACCGCCATTGGGCTTGCCCCCAACAACACCACCCTCCATATTACCGTCATTGAAAACACACCCTACACAATGACGGTTGAACTCAGCCATTGCTTCAACAAGAATCTGGAAGAGTTTTTGGAGCCTGCCGTCAAAATAAGACTTTATCGGGATGCACAACTTGCTGAAGTATTGAGCGATCATGCCCGCGCCAGCGTAGCACAAGTATTTAAAAACCCGGGACTAAGCCGGGAAATCATGAATTACAAATGGCGTTTAAACTATTTTCTGCAAAAGTGGCTGGATCACTGTTTAAAAAAAGACTATCAATTCAGCAAAACCGCAGATTTAGCTGAGCTAGCATAATTTTTCGCCAAACATACAAATTAAGGCGCTATGTGAATTGTATTGGGTAATGCGATAATGTGGACATGAAAATTCGCGTAATTATAAAAAGACTAAAAAATCCTCGCGTTAGAAAGCGATTAAAAATTGGCCTCTCTATTTGTGGCAGCGTGATTGTGTTTGTTCTGACATTTAAGATTGTCTATGATATTGGTTATTTTGACGCGCAGTCACTTGAAAATGATCAAAACGCTGCGCTACCTACTACACAACCCGTGCTGACAATGGAATCCGCGCAGCGTATTGTATCTGGCGCGCTAAAAGAAGACCCTACTAACCCAAAAACAATTGTGAGTCAGATTATTGATAACAATCATAAGCTTGCAACCATTGTTGTAGAAAATAATAAGGTAAAAACAATTGCTTGGATTATAGATATGCATTTATTTTTTACCGGCGATCTATTCAATGATGCGGGTTATAATTTAACCGTAGGTATTGAGCAGCAACACAATATCAATCGTGGTGATCATTGATTGCTCTTAGCAGGACTAAGGTGCAGTTGTGCCATCAAGCAGCCATTACAGACTCCAGACTCAAAAGCTTCAGTCATATCCGGTTTAACATTCCATAGAAGCTGCACGCATATGGAATTTTCTCGGCAGGCACGATACAGGCGATAATCGGTCAGTCATTAAAGTGACGTGAATCTAATGGCTCAAACCTTGCATGAGGGCATCTCATTCATTCTGACGGAAGATGCTTCTACGCTTTACAAATATAAGGTTTACGGCTTCATTAACTTTTTAAACTCTGTTATCGGCACAGGCTTGCTGAATAGATAACCTTGACAGGCGGGACAACCATGCTGCTCCAGGAAAGCATATTGCGCTGCTGTTTCCACCCCTTCAGCAATCACCTCTATCCCCAAGCTGTTAGCCATGCCGATGATAGTTTGCACGATGATTGCGTCGGTGGATTTGACGCCGATATTACGCACGAAAGACCGGTCGATTTTCAGTTGGTCGAGCGGCAACTGCGTTAGATAAGAAAATGATGAATAGCCGGTGCCAAAGTCATCCAAAGAAAAGCGTACCCCGATTTCCCTGAGTGCATGCATTTTGATAATGGTGTCACTAATATTGTCCAGTACCAGGCTTTCGGTGAGTTCGAGTTTGAGTAGTTCAGGGTTGACTTCTTTGCTACTCAGCGCCTGCTGTACCTGTGTGACAAAATCCGTATGCCGGAACTGGCGGGCGCTGACGTTGACGGCAAGCTGCAAATGCCGGGTATGCGGAGTATTTTCCCAAGCTTTGAGTTGGGTACAGGCGGCTTCTAACACCCACTGACCGATGGGAAGAATCAAGCCGGTTTTTTCGGCGAGTGGAATAAATTCCAGAGGTGAGACCAAGCCTCGTTCAGGATGTTGCCAACGCAGCAGCGCTTCGGCACCTGTTATCTGGCCGTTGCTATGTACTTGTGACTGGAAATAAAGCTTAAATTGGTTTTTCTCCAGTGCGCGGCGCAAGTCTTTCTCCATATCTGCGCGGGCATTTACCATTGCCTGCATGGTCGGATCGAAGAAGCATAGCGCATTACGTCCTGCCGTTTTGGCATGATACATAGCGAGGTCGGCATGTCTGAGCAGTTCCTCGGCGGATTCCTGTTCACGATACAGGCGGATACCAATGCTGGCTGTGCAATGGAACTCGTAGTCATCGAAGTAGTAGGGTCGGGCAAGCGTTTCCAGTACTTTTTCACCCACCTGTTTGGTCAGTATGGCGGCCATTTCAGTGTTTGGACTTAGGTCTCCCAATAACAGCACGAATTCGTCGCCACCCAGTCGCCCCACAACGTCATTTTCGCGCACAATGGCACGCAGGCGTTGCGCCACTTCGATAAGTAGCTTATCGCCGGCATCGTGGCCGCGCGTGTCGTTAAGTATTTTGAAGTTGTCCAAATCCATAAACAGGATTGCACCATGTAAGCCATTGCGGTTCGCAGCGGCCAGTTCCTGGCTAAGCCGGTCTTGCAGAAGACGGCGGTTGGGTAAGCGGGTAAGCGGGTCGTAATAGGCAAGGCGATGAATCTCGGCCAGCGCATCTTTGTTTTTGGTGATGTCAGAAAATGTGCCGACGTAATGGGTAATGCTACCGTCTGGTGCGGTGACGGCGGAAATGGTCAGCCACTCGGCGACGATCGTGCCATTCTTGCGCCGGTTCCAGATTTCGCCCTGCCAGTAGCGTGTTTCCTCCAATGAGCTCCACATGGCCTGGAAGAAGGCTTTGTCGTGGCGTCCTGAACTAAGCAGGCGCGGCGTCTGACCAAGCACTTCTTGTGTACTGTAGCCGGTTAGCGTGGTGAATGCCCGGTTGACACGCACGATGACCGCGTTGGCGGCGGTGACAATCATCCCTGATTGGGATTCAAAAGCGATTTCGCTGATACGTAGTTCTTCTTCCGCGTGTTTGCGCTTGGTGATGTCCCGAACACTGGCAATACCACCTACGATCTTGCCAGTGCCATCACGGGAGGGTGCGTAAGTCATGTCTAACCATATGCCTGTATTGCTAAGGGTGTCCAAATATTGGCCTTCGTAATGGATCATTTCGCCTTCCAGGGCATTTTTGGAAGTTTGAAGGATGGCTTGGTTGTTGAGGGCTTTTATGTTCGAGCCGACGATGTTGCCGACTGGATTTTGCAGAATATCGGCGATACGTTCGTTGCAATAAGTAATGACGAGGTTGGTGTCGTAATGAAAAATGCCAATGGGTGAATGATTCAGCAGTAAGCGATAGTGTTCCTCACTTATGCGCATTTTCTCCTCGCGAGTGGCGGCTTCAAGATGTAAAACAATGTTCTCGGTCAGGCTTCGGTTAATATGCCGCAAGCTGATAATGATAAAACCCAAGTACAATATGTCCGCGATACCCATTGCCACAGACATCCTGTCACCCGTTATAAACAAACGGATTGCGAGTGGCAGGAGGGTGGTAATGGAAAAGATCACGGCACTGACCAGATCGTTCGAATAAGCAATCACGCCGCCAGCCGACAGTCCCGCTAACATAAAGATCAGGAACATCTGATGCTGCGGATCATTGTCGGGGAACATCAGAATACCGGCCGATCCCCACACCGCACCGGCAGCCAGAACGCCAGCACGAAACCGCATTAACCAGGCAGTCGTTGCTGTATCGACATCTGCGGAGGCGCGTTGATAAGTGTAAGCAAGAGCAGCCCGGGAAAGCGCGACTAATACAATAACGAAAAACCAGGCAAGAACGACAGAAGACGCGATCACTTCGCGTTCCATATAGGCAAGAATCGTTGCGAGTAGTGTGCTGGTAGTCAACGACACATTGCTCGTAGCAAACAGCTGTCGTAACTGTGCAGATTGTACTGCTGTCTTTGGGTTTAAGATGTTCATCACTTACATGATTTAGGCATGAAAATTTATTAACTTGGACATCATACGTAGGGTGGATACGCTATGGAGACTGTAAAAGTACTCTGAAAACAGGCTTAAAAACGTTTTTGCCATTTTTCAAGTGATTGTTTTTACTTAAGACCGGAATAAAAAAACATGTTTTTTTACTCCATAATAACTAATACTTTCACAGTCTCTATGCTTATCCACGATTGCTTCTGTTTTGTTCCATTTATATTATTTTCACCCCAGCGGTCAGAACATGCCTAGTGACTGAAGAGGATTTGAGCTTGTCTGTATCACAAGTCTGGATTGTACACTAAGAAATGTGTCATGCACTTTACTTTAGGGCGCTTCCCAGGGCAATCGCGCTTAAAAACACTTGAAAATAGAATTTAAATGAGGTATTAAGGCTATCATTTTGATTTGCAATGACAGCAAAACCAACCTCTTCT
>JAYTJI010000153.1:0-1260 GCA_043731245.1 Methylococcaceae bacterium
GGATGAACCATTTCCAACCCGGCAAAACCATGGCGTACTTCGGCAAAACAACTGATTAAAGTCCCAGGTTTCAGGGTATTGTGTTGGTTGGCGCTGAAATGAAAAAATTTTAATGAGATAAAACCGGTGTCATCGCTGATTCTACAAATCAGGCTTTTACGGCCTCTGGGTAAAATATCAACGAATTCAACCCGACCGCAAATAAGCACCGTCATACCTGCAATTAAAGAACCGATAGGATAAATACGGGTGCGGTCTTCGTAGCGTAGGGGTAAGTGAAAAATAAGATCCTGAATAACACGGATGCCTATTTTTTCCAGTCGGTTTACCGTTTGGGCACCTATCCCCGGTAATTTACCGACCGATTGATTAAGATAATTCACTCAATACACGCTAAATCAGTACACAGAAGGAACTGTTAGTCCCGGATAATAAATCCATGTCAATCCGCTGCAACGATGCTGACTTTCTAAGGGTTAAGAAGCGGGATATTCTTGCGGCTTCAGACACATAATGGCATCCATTTCCACATCGGCGTTTTTAGGCAAAGCAGCAACGCCAATAGCTGCGCGTGCGGGATAAGGCTCTTGAAAATAAAGCCCCATGATTTCGTTGACTACAGGAAAGTTTACTAAATCGGTTAAAAAAACATTTAATTTAACAATATCAGAAAGATCACCGCCTGCGGCTTCAGCAACCGCTTTCAAATTGTCAAATACCTGGGTAATTTGAGCTGTAATATCGCCGTCAATAATCGTCATAGTTTCAGGCACTAAAGGAATTTGTCCTGAAATATAAACAGTGTGGTCGAATTTGACCGCTTGTGAATAGGTTCCGATTGCCTGAGGCGCTTTGTTAGTTTGAATGATTTCTTTGCTCATTTTTAATCCCATAATGCATTGTGCCAGTAAGCGAAGTGAACAGATGCTTAGTATTCTGCATTATATCTATAATTGCTAAAGGTTAGTATAACCAATGAGCTCGAACTGGTTGGTTTTAAATTGAGTCGACTTGCTGCCACCGCTTCTGACAGTGGACTCTACCCGTCAAGGCAGTTGTGTTTGAACCGACCAGCTACCAATATCCAAGATGTATTGATCGCATCCCTGATATAGTTGATTTTGACTCCATTGATACTCAGAACGATGAATCCAGCTGCGTACTATTGATTGAATTATACAGCTCAGTTAGCGGCATAGGTTTATGAATTCCGTAGCCTTGGGCATAATCAACACCTATTTCTTTCAAAATGGCATGGAT
>JAYTJI010000154.1:0-7655 GCA_043731245.1 Methylococcaceae bacterium
CAGGAGATATTAAATGAGATCATGCTTGTCCCGCTTTTACCGTTCACTTGTTATCCTCACCGCACTGACTAGCACCAACTTTGCTTTCGCATCAGGCTCATACAGCACTGGCGACAGTGGCGATTCTTTCCGCTCCAGCGGCGGTGATCACGCCAATCAATTATACAATACCGGCAAATCTGCGGTTTACAACAAATTAACCTGCTCAGACTGTCCGCTTGCCGGACAGGACGTCGATGCTACTAAAGCCACTGAAATTATTTCAATGTTAACCAATAAACCGGAGATTGCTCAAAAGCTTTCCGAAGACGAAATAGATGCTGTCATTATTTATCTAACCCGTCGCTATAACCTTAATTAATTCAAGTATTAGGTAGCAGTCCTCATATTATATTTGTTCAGCTCTCCACGATGACCCAAGTTATCATTGATTCGCTTTATTATTTATGGGAACCTCTAAAGGTGCCTATTTATGCTTCGACAGGCTCAGCACAAACGGATAAGCCACTGATTTACAAATATTACCGTTCGCACTGAGCTGTGAGCTTGTCGAACAATCGAAGTGCAATTTTTAGAGGTTCCCTTATGTAATCGAGACAGTAACGGCTTTTATATTGGCAGTTATTAAAGGGGATATCCCGACTGACATCAGTTAAATATTTGAGTTGTAGCCTATCGATAGCATCGATCCTGGACGCGGAATAGGTTTGCGTCTAGGGCTTTACGATAGTTGAGCCTCGCCGGCACTACGTCCAACTTCCTTTTCAGCAGCTAACAAAAATCCGCAGATTATCAAAGCAGCTCTGAAATACCGATTAACAGCCAAATTTTTCATCTTTATCAGCGATGGAGCGGGCTTTATAGACATAAGTATCTACACAACCCTTCATATCTCAAATACAATAAGTTGCAAAGCGGCCTTACGCTTTCTCCTACTGGACAATTACATGGATGCACGAGAAGGAGCCATAAGACTTGCGTGACACCTGTTCTTTATAGTAATGAATGCCGGCAATCACGACTTTATAGAGTAAACTCCAGACACAGCTTATTTTAGGGAAATTAGCCATGCATAAAAATTTACATATTACTGCCATTATTCCTGCGCTTAATGAACAAGATGCTATTGGTCAAGTGGTTAGAGATTTGTTCGGATTGCAAGATCAGCACGGCAAAGTAATCATTGACAATGTTATTGTCGCTGACAACGGTTCTGTCGACTTTACTGCACAACGTGCTCGTGAAGCTGGCGCACAAGTCGTCTCGGAGACTCGACGCGGCTATGGGGCAGCCTGTTTAGCCGCCATTTACAGCATAAGCGAAACCGATGTGATCCTGTTCGTTGATGGTGACTGCTCGATAAGGGTGGCTCAAGCAACCTTCCTGCTTGACGCCATCTCAAATGGAGCCGACATGGCCATAGGCTCCCGCAGCTTGGGAGTTATCGAATCTGGTGCGATGACTTTACCACAGCGGCTGGGTAATGACCTGATTGCTAAAATCATCGCCTGGGTATGGCATGCTCAGGTGACCGATATTGGGCCATTCAGGGCTATTCGTTACTCAGCCCTGCAAAAGCTGGGTATGCAAGATATGGCTTATGGCTGGACAGTGGAAATGCAAGTTAAAGCATTACAGCAAGGTTTAGTTATTGTCGAAATCCCTGTTGACTGCCTGGTTCGGGTGGGTCGCTCGAAAGTCAGCGGCACTGTACGTGGTGTTATAGGCGCAGCTTGCGGCATGATCGGTACGATAGCCCGCTTGTGGTGGCGAGGCAGGCATACGAAAAAAAAAGCCAAACTTACCATCACTACATAGGGTTATTTGCGCACTGATTCCTTCCATGTAACATGAATGGTTAAGTAACCGCAGACAGAAACGGTCGGGGGCTTTTTAGCTTTGTTATGTAATTGAGACTTCAATTACATTTAATAAAATAGCAACGTCCTGAATTTAATTCGACGCTTGCGTACAATGCTTAGGCATGATCATCTATAGATAATCCCCGCATAATTAAACCCTCATCATTACTCTTCATGTTTTATAACCTATGATATTGACGCGCTTGAACCACACAAATAGTTTCGGTTTCTGTTTGTCGCTGGGATACGGCTTACTCGTATGGCTATCTTGTTCTGCACAAAGGATAAACCTGATTTCTTTTGCATGGGTTATGGGCTTGCTGTTTATTTTCTATGCTCTAGCTTATCGATCTATTAAACAGCCAATTGAGATTTCAGCGAAAACAGTTTTTTTCTGGGCTGTTATTTTTCGTTTATTAGGTTTTCTAGGCGAACCTTTATTTGAGGATGATTACTTTCGTTACTTGTGGGACGGATACCGCTTTGCTACCGATGGCACTCCTTTTGGTCGTCCACCCGAAGCTTTTTTCAACGATTCCACCGTACCCAAAGCTTTACAGACGATTTTAAGCCAAATCAACCATCCTGACATCCCAACTATCTATGCCCCAACTTTCCAGTATTTTTTTCTTATCGCCAACTGGATTGCTTCAGGACAACTTTGGGCATTAAAAATTTTATTAATCTGTGCAGATTTGCTGCTAATTGTGGAATTATTTCGGATTGCCGGAGCTCAGAGAACCTTACTGTATGCCTGGAACCCTTTAGTTATTAAAGAAATCGCCTTTACCGCACATCCTGACGGGCTTATCCCGGCATTATTGATTGGTAGCTGGATATTCAGTTCGCAGGGAAAACAATTTAGTGCGGGTATGTTGCTGGCGGCGGCGGTCGCATCCAAAGCATCGGCATGGTTGCTTGCACCTTTCATTTTGCTCAATATCGGTAGTCTGGGGGCTTGTGCATTTGCTGGCTTCTACGTATTACTTTATTTACCTTTCTGGATTCAAGGCGCTACAGATGCTTCAGGACTCCAGGTTTTCGCCCAGGAATTCGAATTCAATTCGGCACTTTATGGATTGGTGAGGCTGGGGTTGCCTGCGTACGGGGCTAAAATCTTACTTGGCATGGCCTTCATTGGCATGGCCGCCGTTTATTTCAGCCATTATTGGCGACTCGGAAACCGATGTTTGCCTCGAGGAGACTGGTTATTTGGCGGTTTATTGATAATTTCCCCAGTCATTAATCCCTGGTATCTGCTTTGGCTGATGCCGTTTACCTGCGTCTACCCCAGCCTGGTCATCTGGGTCGCGTCTGCGGCAGTGCTCCTATCTTACGCCACCGGTTTAAATCTGGATGTCTCCGGACTCGCACCTTATGAACATCCCGTGTGGATTAGGCCTGTGGAATTTGGAATAATCGGGCTTGCCGCCATACTCAACAGAAGGCTACGACATTAACTTGCTTAAGGTGTAATAACTTTTCAAGTCCAGACCACTACCATAGAGCTTTAGCGTTGGCAGCATAGCCTGGTATATCTTTGTATTCATAATAATCAGTAAAGATGACTAGGGGATCTCTAATAATTGCACTTCGACTATTCGAAGCATGACTAACCCGTTGGTATTAGTAAGTAGGCAAGTTAAAAGTAAACATGGCACCTCGCCCTACACTCAGCGCCTCAATGGTGCTGCCATGCAGTTGCATAATACGTTTGGCGATGAGCAGGCCCAGACCACCGCCGCCGTGAGTTTTACTGGAACTCTGGCGTAACGGTGAATTTCTATCGAACAGAGTGGCTAGATGCTCTTTAGCTATACCGCTGCCCGTGTCAGAAACCTTTACAAGGACTGCATTTTTGTAATTAAGCTCCAACTCCAATTTTATATTGCCACCTTCCGGTGTATGGCGAAGCGCATTGTCAATCAAGTTAGTCAACACGCGCTCTATCATGGCAATATCCGCATATACCATGGGCATATCATGAATAAAACTGGTCATTATTTGGATATTTCGATTATTGGCCGTCAATTCAAACTTTTGCACAACATCTTGTATAAGCTCTTGCACAAAAAATTGCTCGTAATTCGGCCGCACTTCCTCGCATTCCAGTTTCGCAAGTTCAAATAGCTCATGGGCAAGTAATGACACCCGCTGGCTTTGGCGCACTGCTATCTCCAGGTAACGTTGTTGTTCGGCAGGCGAGAGTGCATCGGACTTGCGCAGTAAGGTTTCCAGGTAGCCTTGCATGGATGTCAACGGTGTCCGCAAATCATGGGAAACATTGGCGACCATTTCGCGGCGTAGATTATCTTGAAGTTTAATCTGCTGCATTTGCGTTGTGATACGCTCGGACATGTGCTCGAAAGTACAGGCCAACCGACCTATCTCATCGTTACTTTGGGCTATTTTTGGGCATACATGCAAGCCACCGGTAAAATTCGTTTGCTCAAAAGCTGCGACCGTACAAGTCAGGGCATTCAGGCGCCGAGTGATGGCTGCGAATAAACCTAAACCGACCAGCAATGTTAAAAGCAAACCGCCAATACCCGTCCACATCGCAACTTGAAACACATGCCCCTGCCAGACATCCGAAGCTAACCGTTGATAATCTTCCCCAGTCAGTACGATGTAAAGATAGCCTACAGTTTTACCTTGTTTTTGTAGGGGTGAGGCACTGAATATCTCTTGTTTGTTTGGGTCGCGGGGATTATCGCCTTTCAAAGGTAGCGGCAATCCTGCCAAAAAGTCTTGAATGGGCTTTAACGAAACGTATTGCTGTTGCACACGGCCGGGCGGTGCCTGGTCAGCGATAATCATACCCTGGGCATCCAAAAGATAAACTTCAATATTAGGATTTACCACCATCAGCATGTGAAATAGTTCACTAACTGATTTATTCCCCGACTTATCCGTATCCGTTAGTGTCCAATGATGGGTGATATGCTCTGCAAGGCCGCTGCTGAGTCGCTGGATAATTTCTTGCTGATGATTTTTTGAGGCGATTAAATCAAGACCCCCACAAAGTCCGCCGAACAATAGGATCAAAATAGCAAAAGTAAACGCAATACGGCTGTAAAGTGATTTAAATTTCATGAATTATGCTCTCCAAAATCAGAAAATTTATACCCCACGCCCCAAACTGTCTGGATAAAGTGCGGCTGCGTGGTGTCGCGCTCAATTTTTGCCCGCAGACGATTGATGTGGGAATTGACTGTGTGTTCGTAACCGTCATGGGAATAGCCCCAAACTTGATCCAGCAGTGTCAAGCGGGTAAAAGCTTTGCCCGGGTTTCGTGCAAAGAACAAGAGCAACTCGAACTCTTTCATAGTCAGTGCGACAGACTGTTTTGCCATTGTAACTTCACGGGCAACAGGATCAATGATTAGTTCGCCGCAAGTTATAATACCTGTTTTTTCCTGTACTGAGCGATCAAATGCAGCGACGCGGCGAAGCAAGGCGCGAATTCTGGCGATGAGTTCATGGAGTGAAAAAGGTTTGGTGAGATAGTCGTCTGCGCCCAGCTCAAGCCCCAAGATACGTTGCGTTTCGGCGGACTTTGCACTGAGGATAATAATCGGTTGGTAATGCTGCATACGCCTTACTTCCCGGCAAATTTCCAAGCCGTCGATACCCGGCAGCATTAAATCTAATAGCAATAAATCATAAGCCTGGGCTTTTAAACGATTAAGCCCATCGACACCATTGGTGGCTATTTCAACAACAAAACCCTCGTCACTCAAATTAATATCGAGCATATCGCCAATATCCGGGTCATCTTCGATTATCAATATACGCTTCATTGCTTGAGTCATAGTCAGTTGCTTTTGTGTCAGTGTTCATTATCGACAAGCCAATACAAATTAACCAGTCACTTTTATTTTAAGACTTTATGATGCTTTCGTGACTTTGTAGAATAGCATAAGTAAATACAGCTATACTAAAACCATGAGGGGAATCGGTTTGGGCAGCAACTTCATCAATTCAGCTAACAGTTTTTAATTTCTAAACGTCTGCTGTGAAGTTATGCCAAGTTCAAGCCGTCTAAAAAATCGGAGTAAGCCGTTATAAAAACAGCGGCACAGAGTTTTGATGACATCTACGAATGGGCGGCAATACGCATCAACAAAATAGAAATGTTGGGCTTATAACGCGTTTTGAGGGATAAAGCCCATTTTTTCCATAAAATTACCTTACCTGTTTTATATTAATTAAACGACCGTTAAAATCGATGCCAAATACCAGCATACTGTGCTTGGATAAACCTGTTTGAACTGAGTTCGTCAATGCCAAGGACTGTTACACCTATCTGGGCAGTATAGTATAGCATTGTGTTGTTTTTGTTCTCACCGAGTTTACTTCGGAGTCTAGCGATGCGTTAGGCTATCTATTATTGGCAAGCCCTAAAACATCCTGCATGTCATACAGGCCATTTGATTTATCCTTTAACCAAACCGCCGCCCTGACCGCACCGTTTGCAAAGGTCATACGGCTAGTAGCTTTATGCGTAATTTCCAAACGTTCACCCTCGTCGGCAAACATCACGGTATGTTCACCGACGATATCACCCGCGCGTATTGTTGAAAACCCAATGGTTTTTTTGTCACGCTCGCCGGTATTACCCTCCCGTCCATAAATCGCGCAGTCTTTTAAATCCCGTCCCAGCGCATCGGCAATCACTTCGCCCATACGTAATGCCGTGCCTGATGGCGCGTCGATCTTGTGCCGATGGTGCGCTTCAATCACTTCAATATCGGTATATTCGCCCATGACCCTGGCTGTCATTTCCAGTAATTTGAGCGCTAAATTTACGCCTACGCTCATATTGGGCGCAAGCACTATCGCCACGTCTTTAGCTGCCTCGGCAATCATTGTTTTTTGCGCTTCGGTATAGCCGGTAGTGCCTATGACTATTTTTTTACCCGCCTGTCGACACAACTCGATCAATGCCATTGACGCATCAGGCCGGGTGAAATCAATCAACACATCAAACTGATCGACAACTGCGGCTAAATCATCAACGACCTGAATGCCCAATGTGCCTGTGCCAATCAATTCACCAACATCTTTGCCTACGACATCATTACCCGGGCGTGAGACTGCAACGGCCAGTGTTGCCCTGTCAGCCAGCACTGCTGCTTTACACAACACGGCTCCCATTCGCCCCGATACTCCGGCTACAGCAATGCGCATCATGACTTATCCTGTCAGTTTATCAAAAAAGCTTTTTACGCCATCAATCCACGAATGTTCTTGAGGACTGTGCTGTTTGCCGCCACTTGATAGGGATGCGCCAAGCTTTTCAATCAATGCTTTTTGGTCTTTGGTGAGTTGTACGGGAGTTTCAATTTTGACCTTGCATAGCAAATCACCGATAGCCCCGCCCCTGACCTGTTTAACGCCTTTACCGCGCAACCGGAATGATTTTCCGGTTTGTGTTTCAGGCGGTATGGTCAGTTTTACTTCGCCATCCAAAGTAGGCACTTGTATTCCATCACCTAAACAGGCGGTAGCAAAACTGATAGGTACTTCGCAATATAAGTTTGCACCATCCCGAACGAAAATATCATGTTCCTTTACCCGAATCTCTATGTAAAGATCACCCGCCTGGCCGCCACGTTCACCCGCCTCGCCTTCTCCAGCCAGACGAATACGATCGCCCGTATCGACACCCGCAGGAATCTTTGCCGATAACGTTTTGGTTTCCTGAACGCGGCCTTGACCTTGGCATACACCACAAGGATCTTTAATTTGCTTGCCCGTACCACGACAAGTCGGGCAAGCCTGTTGCAC
>JAYTJI010000155.1:0-2756 GCA_043731245.1 Methylococcaceae bacterium
CGCGGTCACGCAAGATGCCGCCAGAAAATCCCGCCAACTCATTCGCCGCATACACCGCGATAATCCACAGGCCAAACTGGTTGTTAGCGGCTGTTACGCTACTTTAAATCAGGAAGAAGCCGCGTCTTTAATGGGCGTTGATCTGGTAGTCAGCAACAAGGATAAAGATCAGCTGGTAGAAAAAACCTTAACCGAGCTTAATATGGATGCTATGCCCGCCATGTCCACAGAACCGGGTGAAATCTCATTATTTACGAGAGGAAGACAACGGGCTTTTGTTAAAGTCCAGGATGGTTGCCGTTATCGCTGCACGTTTTGCATAGTCACCGTGGCGCGTGGTGAAGAAGTGAGCCGCCCCGTGCAGGCTGTCATCGATGAAATCAATGCCCTGCACAGGCAAGGCATTACTGAAGTTATTTTGACGGGTGTGCATTTAGGCGGCTATGGCAGTGATCTGGGCAACACACTGTCTGATTTGATCAAAGCTATCCTGGCTGAAACAGACATTCCACGACTTAGGTTAGGCTCATTAGAACCGTGGGAATTGCCGGAAGATTTCTTTAAGCTGTTCGAGAATCCACGCCTGATGCCTCATTTGCATTTGCCCTTACAAAGTGGTTCAGATGCTGTGTTACGCAGAATGGCGCGGCGGTGTAAAACGGAAGAATTTGCCGCCATTGTCAGTTTTGTGCGCTCGCAAATCCCCCATTTTAATATCACCACTGATATTATCGTCGGCTTTCCCGGCGAAACGGAAGAGGAATGGCAGGACAGTTTTGACTTCATCAAACAAACCGGTTTTGGTCATATCCATATCTTCACCTATTCCAGCCGTGAAGGCACAAAAGCCGCCACCTTGCCGAATCAGGTTGACTATGAGATAAAAAAACAGCGCAGCCAACAGTTACATGAATTAGCCAATGACATGAAAATAGCGTTTTGCCAGGATAATATAGGTAATGAGTTTCCGGTGTTATGGGAAGGTTATAGCGAACCGCTGGAAGGCGGTAAACAACGGGTGTTTGGCTATACGCCCAATTACCTGCGGGTGGGTTGTGTGATAAATAATGACGAATCGGTTGAGAATCAAACTATTAGGGCGAGATTAATGGCGGTGAAGGAAGGCTATATCGTTGGGGAGATTGTGGGTAATAGTATTAACATTAACATTAACAAGTTAGTGTTTTAGCAAATCCAGGATAATTTGGCAGAATGTTGAAAACATCCGCGATTACGGGAATGACAAGCAATCCATTGTGAATGACACCGAAAATAACTATTCCGCTTTCGATGCCGATGGCCTGTCCCGGCAACTTGCCGCCATTTTAGAAAATCTGGAGCAAATGCAGCAAAAGGAAAAGCCATATTTGTTGGCATTGTACCAAGCCAGTCTTGGCGGGTTGGAATATCAATTGCTTAATTTGCAAGTGGAATGCAGGGCTTTGCAACGGTGAATTAACCGGGCGATGGGGCGAGATGAGCGCCTGGTAGCGAATGTGCCGGAAACGCCACCACGCGCTACGCCCATTCGACAAGCTCAGGACAGGTTTGGGTGGTCTTGTTTCTGCCTACGGGCTGGTGGACTAGGTTGCGTGTTCTTTCAACCACTCTTTTAGTGCCTCATTGATGCGCGTTTGCCAGCCCTTGCCTTGGGCGCGAAAAGCCTCAAGCACGACATTATCAACCCTCAAGGCAATTTGTGTTTTATCAGAACCATTGGGTCTGCCTCTCCGTGTACGTGTTAATTCAATGCCTTTACGCAATTCATCCGCTGTCGCCGGACGATCATCTTCATCAATGCCATTCCAAACAAAATAACCGTTGGGTGGCGGTGTTTGCATCGAGTCTAAAATCTTATTGCGATCAGTCATCTTCTTGTGCAAGCCAGTCATGAAGCCTCCGATTCCAGTTGGCTGGCAGGGCGAAAGCTTATAATGCGCGTCACGCCTTGCCGATTAATGGTGTTATAGCCGATAAAACTCCACTCACGTAACTGACGAATGCATTTCTAACCACTCCTTTAACGCTTCATCCATCCGCGTTTGCCAGCCTTTGCCGCTGGCTCTAAACGCCGCAAGCACCTCCGGGCTGAAACGAATGGCGATTTGTTCTTTGGTGGGTTGTCGGTTTTTGCCGCGTGTTTGCCGCTCTTCTATTTTGGAACGCAGTTCATTCAGGGAATGGCTAACGATTGCTTTTTTCCAGTCAGTCGATAGCGACTCATCGTCGCCGGTTGATTGTTCAGGCGCGGCCGCCAACGCTGAAGCGATTTGTTCGGCACTAAATAAAGGCTTTGAAGTAGAATTGTGTTTCATGTTTGTCTCCGTATCGGCAAGAAATTAAATGTGGCCCATTTTTACGATCTGTCCACACCAGCATCACCACGCGTTCGTTGAACCAACCCAGGCTGCACAGACGCTGTTCGCCATAAGTTTCTCGTGAATCTTCTTCGTAGCATCGGTGCATCGAAAATAGCAGCACACAACGACAAATCGATACCATGTTTGGTTAGGTTGGCGGTGCGTTTGGCGTCGTCAAAAGTGATCATTGTTAGATTGTATATGCAATTTACTTATGTTTCAAGCAACGCTCTATAGCGTTCGAACAGGAATGCGACCCGCGCGGCATCGTCTTTGCCGCTTCCTTCGGCACGGCTCAGGGCAGCCCCTTCGACTTTACTCAGGACAAGCCCTTCGATCTTGCTCAGGACGGGCTTGTAACCGTAGGCGGCATCGACGGCTTTGTCGAGCTGGTTG
>JAYTJI010000156.1:0-11182 GCA_043731245.1 Methylococcaceae bacterium
TGCGTTCCAATAAAAAAATAATCCGCAAAAAAATTACCTCAGGCCCGGCATTACCGGGTAAATTGGCCGATTGTTCAGCACAGGATATAGCCAGAACGGAATTATTTCTGGTCGAAGGCGACTCTGCGGGTGGATCTGCCAAACAAGCCCGCGAACGTGATTTTCAGGCCATTATGCCGTTGCGCGGCAAGATCCTTAACACCTGGGAAGTGGAATCCAGCCAGGTAATGGCTTCACAGGAAGTTCACGATATTGCCGTCGCTTTGGGTATAGAGCCAGGCTCCAGTGATTTGCAGAACCTGCGCTACGGCAAAGTGTGTATTTTGGCGGATGCTGATTCCGACGGTAACCACATTGCCACGTTAATTTGCGCGTTATTTTATCAACACTTTAATGCACTGGTCAGGGAAGGGCATGTATTTGTTGCCATGCCGCCCCTGTATCGAATTGATGTTGGCAAACGCGTGTTTTATGCCCTGGATGAGTCCGAACGCCAAGGCGTTTTGGATCGGATTAAAGCCGAAAAATTGAAAGGGCAAATCAATGTGCAACGCTTTAAAGGCTTGGGAGAAATGAATCCCAGTCAGCTTCGGGAAACCACCATGAACCCCGACACGCGACGGCTTGTACAATTAACCATCACTGAAAACGATGACACCAGCGGACAGCTGGATTTATTGCTGGCTAAAAAACGTTCACAGGATAGGAAAGTATGGCTGGAAGCCAAGGGGAATTTGGCGGATATAGTTTGATGAGGTACAGTGAAGCTTGGGCTTTTTAGAATGAAGTGGAGTAATGGCTTAATTGGGTAGGGTGCGCTGTGCGCACCTTTTCGGCTGCAAAGGTGGCGTGTAGTGCGCACAGTGTACCCGAATGAAAAAACCGTATTTTTAATCACACCCATGCACACTATAATATTCGAATACTCAGTATGGATGGATTATACTTAACATTCTACACCTTTAAACGGAACTCGCCATGAGCGTCAGCGCCCTGCACATTTACGAACAACTTACCGATGCTCCGGATGACAAAACCCGCGCCCGGATTATCGCGGAAGCCATCGGCCAACTGGAAGACCGCTACCCGCAATTAAGAGAAGTTGCCACCCAGCCGCAACTACGGGAAACGGAGCTGCGCTTGCAAAAGGAAATTAAGGAAGTCGAAGCTAAGTTACAAAAGGAAATTAAGGAAGTCGAAGCCAATTTGCAAAAGGACATTCAACAAACGCGGCTGGAAATTAAAGAAGTCGAAGCTAATTTGCAAAAGGAAATCAAGGAAGTCGAAGCCCGCCTATCAAAAGAAATCCACTTACTGGATTTAAAAATAGCGGAAAACACAACTAAAATTGCCGAAACCAAAGCTGAACTTGTCCGCTGGGTGGTGGGTGTAGGATTGCTGCAAACCACCTTGCTCACCGGTGTATTGCTCAGAGTGGCGCATCTTATTTAACGTTTTAGAATGAAGCTGGAGATTGAGTAATGGCTTGGCTGGGTAGGGTGTGCTGTGCGCACCTTTTCGGCGGCAAAGGTGACGTGTAGTGCGCACAGCGTACCCGAATGAAAAAACCGCATTTTTAATCACACCCGTCTGGCATGCTCTAGTTGTAAACCGCGATTAAAGCAGTAGATTGTGGTTCGATTATTGCTTTCTCTAATGATTGAATGACAATCAATCTAAAATCAGGGGAATACAATGACTGGAAATACTGCCCGCGTTCAAGCGGTTCAAAACATCACTAATCGTAGGCCTATGCCGACTAAAGCACCGGAATCGCTCAGCAGCCTATGGGCAAGTGATGTGTTTACACTGAGCAAGATGAAGGAAAGTCTGCCTAAAGAAGTCTTTAAATCGGTCAAAAAAACCATTGAAGCCAGTGCAGAGCTGGATGTCTCTATCGCCGATGTCGTGGCATTGGCGATGAAAGATTGGGCTTTATCCAAGGGAGCGCTCTATTATGCCCATGTCTTTTATCCGTTAACTAATGCGACGGCAGAAAAGCATGATAGCTTTATCTCCGTGCAGAGTGACGGCTCTGTCATCTCAGAATTCAGCGGCAAAGTGCTGGTGCAGGGCGAACCGGATGGCTCTTCCTTCCCAAATGGCGGCATACGTTCAACCTTTGAAGCACGCGGGTATACCGCATGGGATGTCACCAGCCCGGCCTATATCATGACCACTGATAATGGTGCGACGCTCTGTATTCCGACAGTTTTCGTTTCCTGGACGGGAGAAGCGCTGGATAAAAAAACGCCATTGTTGCGTGCCAATGCCGCAATGAACAAAGCCGCCCAACGCGTCTTGGCACTGCTCGGACATACCGATATTGCTCCTGTCAATTCCAGTTGCGGCGCTGAACAGGAATATTTTCTGGTCGATGCCAATTTTGTCAACAGCCGCCCGGACTTGCTACTGTCGGGACGAACCCTTTTGGGTGCGTCGGCTGCCAAAGGTCAACAATTTGATGATCATTACTTTGGCGCAATACCTGAACGCATTCAGGTCTATATGCAGGACGTGGAAGAACAGTTATACCGATTGGGCATCCCGGCCAAAACCCGGCATAACGAGGTAGCACCCGGACAATTCGAGATAGCACCCTTTTTTGAAGCGGCAAATGTTGCCACCGACCATCAACAGCTACTGATGACAGTATTGAAAAATACTGCCAAAAAACACGGCCTGGTTTGTCTATTACATGAAAAACCGTTTAAAGGCATTAACGGCTCAGGCAAACACGTCAACTGGTCTGTCGGTAACGCAACGCAAGGCAATTTGCTGGATCCTGGCAATACACCTCATTCAAATTCGCAGTTCCTGCTGTTTTGCGGGGCGGTTATTCGCGGCGTTCACAAGTACGGCCCGCTATTACGCGCCGCTATCGCAACAGCAAGTAATGACCACCGCCTGGGTGCTAATGAAGCGCCACCGGCCATCATGTCGGTTTATCTGGGCTCGCAACTCGACAATGTCTTTGAGCAAATCAGTAACGGCAAAATAACCGGCTCGCTAAACGCCGGTGTTATGAATCTGGGCATCAATACTCTGCCTGTTTTCAATAAAGATGCCGGTGACAGAAACCGTACCTCGCCTTTTGCCTTTACCGGCAATCGTTTTGAGTTCCGCGCCGTCGGTTCCGCGCAATCTGTTGCGGGGCCGCTGGTTGCCATGAACACTATGCTGGCTGATTCACTCAGCTGGGTTGCCGATGCACTGGAAAGTAACTTGAAACAAGGCGTTGATCTTGATACTGCAATACTGAAAACGTTGAAAGAACTTATCGACAAACATGGCGCTGTGGTATTCGGTGGCAACGGCTATTCCGCCGAGTGGCATAAAATGGCTGTTGAGGAACGTGGCTTAGCCAATCTTAGGACTGCCGCTGATGCTTTACCGGTTTTAAAAGAACCGTATATCGAAGAATTATTTGACAAACTTGGCGTGTTATCCCCGGTTGAACTCGCCAGTCGTTTTGAAATTTATGCCGAGCAGTACATATTAGCTATTGAAGTAGAAGCTAAACTGGTAGTCAGCATGGCAAAAATCGGCATTTATCCTGCCGCAGTTAAATACCTGTCTGATCTTTCCACAACGCTTAGCAGTCTTAAAGTCAACGGTGTCGAATTAAGTAATGAACCTTTGACCCTGATAACGGGGATGCTAACAGCCATGATGGAAGCCGTCGCTAAACTCAGTTCCGCCATCAGCCAACATGATTTTTCAACACCCGAAGAACACATGCAGTTCTGTGCAAAAATCATCCGTCCGCTTATGGATGAGGTGCGCCAATATGCAGACGCGCTCGAAGGTGAAATCGCTGATGAACTGTGGCCTTATCCCACTTATCAGGAAATGTTATTTATCAAATAGCCGTTAACGCAACGCCGGATTTTCTATGCGCTGGCATGACAGCAATTAACTTGGTTAAAGTTTGCACGGCAAGTTTTAACCAAACAACCCTGTCATGCCTTTGCTCGATTTTGACTGGTTATTCTCCAAATCAGGCGGTCTATATGCACCCTGACAAACAGTCAACCCTGTCGAGTTCCTGTGTGGTTATCGACAAACCTGATCTTGGCGATAAGATACCACAAGCGATGTGTGATTAAAGTGGGGCACTATGTGAAGCTTGGGTGAAGGTTTATGCCCAATCTATTTCACATAGAGCCACATAAATTAACCTGCATTTTACATTCAGGCTTGACAAAAAATTCTCATCGTAGAGACTAGAACAGTTTTCACAACCCCAGAGTACACTTTCTTTGAACGATATGCCCCTCGGTATGCTATTTGGCATACTTGCACTCATGCTGATCCTTTCCGCTTTTTTCGCTGGCTCAGAAACAGCTTTAATGTCGTTAAACCGCTATCGGTTGAGGCATCTGGTTAAGCTAAAGCACCCTGGTGCGATGAAGGCCCATAAACTATTGCAAAGACCAGATCACTTGCTTGGCCTGATGTTACTGGGTAATATTTTTATTAATAATTTCGCAGCATCCTTAGCAACAGTTATAGCCATCAAGCTATATACCGATGATGAATCCGTCATAGCTATCTCCACCGGCGTTTTGACTCTTGTCATGCTTATTTGTTCGGAAGTAACTCCCAAAACGCTTGCGGCCATCAAGCCGGAACCGCTCGCTTTCCCTGCCGCCTGGATTTATACACCTTTACTGAAAATATTTTATCCGGTCGTTTGGTTTGTCAACATATTTGTCAGACTACTTCTGCGTATAGTCGGTGTTGATGTCAATAAGAGCAGCCACGACTCGCTGAATAAGGACGAATTAAAAAGCATTATTACTGAGGCTGAAAGTTTAATGCCGGTACGCTATCAAAAAATGCTCCTGGGCATACTCGATCTTGAGTCAGCGACAGTTGAGGACATTATGACTCCCCGTAATGAAATTGTAGGCATTGACCTGGAAGCAGCCATTGAAGACATCATTACCCAAATAAAAACCAGTCCGCACACCCAAATGGCGGTGTATAAAAAAAGCATCGATAGGGTTGTTGGTTTTTTACATTTAAGAAAAGTGCTGGTGCTGGTCAATCAGGAAGATTTTGACAAACAAGCGATCATAAATCTACTGACCAAACCTTCATTCATTCCTGAAAATACTCCTGTGCATACTCAAATGCTCCGGTTTAAAAGTGAAAAAATCCGCATAGGTCTGGTTGTCGACGAATACGGCGATGTGCAGGGATTAGTTACGCTGGACGATTTACTACAAGAAATCGTAGGCGAGCTGATCACGGATGATGTGACTGCCAGAAAACAAAGTGACGGGAGCTATCTGGTTGATGCCGGTATTACGGTTAGAGAATTAAACCGTGTTATGCAATGGTCTTTGCCGACCGAAGGCCCCAAGACGCTTAATGGGCTTATCATTGAATTTATGGAAACAATCCCTGAACCGGGAACCAGTATTAAGCTGCACGGACACCCCTTAGAAATAATAAAGCGGGATGAAAATACCGTTAAACTGGTTAAATTTTTACCCGGAAAATAATCTTTCAATTCAATTACTAGAATTCTTGCACCACCCCACACATGGGTATACTATCCGAAATAACGGATTGGTTACACTCAATGGTGTTACCCGTGCAAAGAAGCACAGCGCAAAGGGGTATGCCAATAGGCTAAAGGTGGCATAAGTAACAAATTACTAGATTAAGGAGTGTGTTATGCAACACGCACGTATCTTTTTCCTTGTTTCCGCTCTATTTTTCTTTCCATTCGCTAGTTTCGCGTCTGATCATGCTGACCCATTTAACATTGGTGCTGATGAACAGGCGGCCAATTTAACAGGGCTTTTCTTTTTCCCTGAAGGCGATCAAATGATTGCCATTCTCGACGTTCGCCGTGCTTTAACAGCCGCACCTCCCTATATACTTGATCCTTTTGAGTTTACGATCAACATGGATACCCACAGTAAGATCACTTTTGACAATGCTGAAGACCGTGCGCGTTATGGCGGTACCATCGCCAATCCTGAGGGTATTTTTCCTGACATTAGTATAAAAATCCGCCTTAATAATGATGTTACGGTCAAAGAGAAAATTTTCAGAGGCTTGAAAAATCCGGAAAATATTAAGCTTTACACGGGGGTTCGCGACGATCCGTTCATTTTCCCCCGGTTTTTCAATGTCAATGTCATTACCATGGTGCTAAGCATCCCAAAATCTTCATTTTCTGAGGCTCAACAAAACTGGCTGCTCTGGGCAACATCCGAGCGTATAAAAAATGGTGAACAGTTCGATCATGTGGGCCGATCCAACCGTACCCAGTTGGGTCGTTTTGAGATATTGAACACCCTGCCACCCAGTCAGCACGTTGTTGCCATTAAAAAAGCAGCCGAGTCCGCCGATAAAATTCAGAAGTTTTTACAAGCCTGTTTACCGCCACTGGCTAATTTAAACCAGTTGAGTGGGCTGTTAATCAGACATTATGATTATGTGCCTGACGTAATGGTTTACACCAACCAATTTGAGCCCGGATTTCCCAATGGACGGCGACTGACCGATGACGTTGCCTTGTTGACCTGTAATCAAGGTGACTGCCCATTACAGGAAAATGCTTTTATTGATACTAAACAGTGGCCACGCGCAACGGTCAACGATAAACCATTGCTGACCACTTTTCCATATCTGGCTGAGCCTTGGCCCGCAAGACCTCAGAAACCAACACCATCCTGCTGGCCGTATATAATGAAATATGCCGTTATTCCGGGTTTGATTTTACTGGCTCTGATTATTGGTTTGATTGTTTGGCGGCGGCGTAAATGTGGCTGTCATCATCATAAACACACCGATCCCGTATGATGCTTAGTAACTGCTCATTCGGCTCATAAGACCTACGAGGTTTTTAAAACCTCGTAGGTCTCCCGCTCAATAATATATTACGATTCAAATCAAATACTGCTCGTGTGCATAAGCCAGGGTAATGCTTATCCGCTCGCGCAAACTCCTTTCTATTTATACTCCGCCGTTCGCAACTGTACTTACCGGCAGTATTTCACATAAGGGAACCTCTAAAAATTGCACTTCGACTGTTCGACAAGCTCACAGCTCAGTGCGAACGGTGGCCTTTGTTAATCAGTGGCTTACCGTTTGTGCTGAGCCTGTCGAAGCATTAATAGGCAATTTTTAGAGGTTCCCATAAAGCTTTTTTCACCTGCTGGATTAAAAACTGACTCTCAATTTTGGGATTAAGGGATTTTATAAATTCTCAGATTTTGTGTGTCCGTAAAAAAGTGTGTCATATCACACACCAACTGCGTCATATAACACACTATTTCTGAGTGCCTTGCTGTATGCGGCTTCCAGGACTTCAGAAAAAAATAAAACTGTGTCATATGCCACACTTTATCTCTGATGCGCTAAGAATGCCTATATTTTTAGCTGTTTTTTTAGGGTATCGCAACTGTATTTAAGAAGGATTATTTGAAAAACCTCACCTTTCGGCAGGCGATTCCATTAAATAACTTATTACTATCAAATTGTTAGGTGTTTTTGTCTGTTTTCCAGGTACATTGAATTAGTGGCATGTAAAATGCTTGTAGTGCTTTAGAAGACATTGGTAATTATTGGTTTCTAAAGTCGGGAAGATTTGTTTCTTTCCGTTTATGTTAATGTTCAAAGAAAGACATAAGCGGTATTTCTTTATTCATTAGATAATCATTTGGTATTACATGTTGGAGTTTTACATATGAAAAGTATTATGAAATTCACTACCCAGGCAGGCTCGTATTTAAGTTTTTTCGTAGCGTTGGCTGCGTTTGCGTTTCCTGCGCAGGCTCATGAGTTTAGAGACTTTGGCCGATACAATATTGGCATCGGTGCTGATGGGGAACCACCCCAAGTCGGCGTTGCTAACGGCATCGATGTTTTTGCCGCTTTTGACTTGGATCCAGGTCCGGGTGAGAACTTTGTGCAGTTGGATAGAACAAAAGGCGACATCGTTAATATTAGTGTGGTTCCTATTACGGTGAAAACAGAAACCAATAGTGCGCCAGTAGTGGAAGCCGAACACCTCTTTACTAACTTTCAGCAAACTGTTATTGAGGGTAGCGTTGGTTATCTGGCTACTGGTTTCACGCCAGATCGTGATGATGTGGGTGGTACTGGCCCCGGTACCGGTTACCTGGGATTTTATCTGACGGCTTATGTAAAGAAAGTCGGCCAACCCGGAAAAACCCTTATTCTTAAAAAGTATGTCTGTGGTGCTGGAAGCCTTGATACGGTATTTGGTACAGAATTCGCCTGTGTAATCCCATAACCTTTAGCTAGCCTTGTTGGAAACGGCAGGTATTTGATCTACCTTTTTCTTTCAGGGCATCATGAATTAACAAAAATTTCCCCTTACCCAATATAAATAACATTTAAAAAGCAGTTCGATTAGTTAGAACGGCTTTATCACAGTAAACGCACTTTAGTCATCGTCCAATTAGGTAATCGTCACTAAAGGAATCCGCAAAAATAGCGGCGCAGGGTGGTTGCATTGTTTCCTAACCCAGCACTGTCGCGCGATAAATGTTGGGCTGGAGCAGCATCAACCCAACCGACTTAATACCGAATACGTTGCATTACCCATTAAAGGCGGCCCGGATAATAACTGGGTAGCCTTTAAGCATTCAACTCAAGAAATTTTTACATCGGAGAGCGCACTATGAAAGCGAAATTATTATGAAAACAGTCCACTATCATAAAAAACAGCCGAATTTTTATCGGAATAAGCCGGTTATTTCCCTGCCGTAGCTACTTTACTGTTGGCACTTACAGAAAACCCCGTCAATGCTGAAGAACATTTGCAAAGCAGTATTCGATCAGCGCAAGCGGATAGTGGTAAAGCTATCCAGGTAGCCGACAACGCAAATACAAATAAGACCGGTAAGCCGGGCAAAAAACCATCCGCCAGGTTTGATTCCGATATTACCACCTTGGAACCGATGACCGTCACCGCAAAAGACGGCTACGATGCTAAAGACCCTTACAATCCAAACTATGTTCTCCCCAATGCCACCAGCGGCACCAAAACCGACACCCCGATTATGGAAACGCCGCTCAACGTGCAGGTGATTTCCAAACAGGTGTTAAAGGATCAGCAGGTGATAAGTCTTGATAAGGCTTTGAAGAATATCAGTGGCGTTACCGCGAACAGGACTTTCTTGGGAGCCAATAGCACGTTTTTACGCGGTTTCTCAACCAATGTTCTCTTCCGTAACGGCGTTCGATTCGATAACAATACTGGTTTTAGCAATGGCCAGCAATTTGCCAACGTCGAGAGTGTTGAGGTGCTTAAAGGCCCGGCGGCGATTCTGTTTGGGCGGGTTGAGCCCGGCGGCTTGATCAATGCCATCACCAAACAACCGCTGGCGACACCTTATTATTCGTTGAATCAGCAGTTCGGCTCTTACGACCTGTTTCGCACCAGTATTGACGCCACCGGCCCGCTGACGAAAGATGATACTTTGCTGTACCGGGTGAATGCCTCCTTCCAAAGCAATAACTCATTTCGTGAACTGGTTTCAGGAGAGAATGTGTTCTTTGCACCTGTTTTGAAATGGAACATCAGCCCGCGCACTCAGGTGACCCTGGAAGTGGAGTACCAACGTGATCTATCAATTCAGGATGACCAAACCTTACCTTTCGATGGAACGAGGGTCATTGATGATATCCCGCACAGCCGAAACTTGGGGGAGCGCAATCCACAGGAAACCGAAAACATTTTCGTGGGCTTCAACTGGTCGCACCAATTCAACGACGACTGGTCCATTAAGCACCAGGTGGCATACAAAAGTCAGGACTTTCGCGCGGGTGACTTTTATACATCTGCCGAAAATGTGACAGAACTACAAGATCAGTTAGACCGTTTTGCCAACACTAGACATAATACACTGGATACGGTTGCCACCATTCTGGATTTGACCGGGCATTTTAAGACTTGGGGACTTGAACACACCTTGTTGTTCGGCGGCGATTATTATCGATTTGACCTTGACATTGACGACTCAATTTCTGACTCATTTGCTTCCGGAATATTTTCATCTATCAGCATCTCTAATCCCGTCCATCCAAGTAATCCTTTGGTTATCGATCCGTCTACGAGATTTAAATCAAATACAAGCACGGATAATTACGGCCTGTATTTACAAGACCAGATTAAACTGCCTTACAACGTTCATGTCACGGGGGGCCTTCGCTACCAATATATACGCACAATAAGTAAGAGTGGACTCGTTAGCGATGGACTCACTCCAGGTCCTACACAAACAGCAGATGCCGTCACGCCTCGGGTTGGTATTTTATGGCAACCGCAAAAATGGTTGAGCCTATACAGCAATTATGCAGAGAATTTTGGTCCTAATTCTTTTAACACATTTGCTTTCTCAGGTAACCCATCGTCAGGCAATCTCTTGCCTCCCACCAGCGCCCAACAATGGGAAGTAGGCGCCAAGACCGAGTTTTTTGACGGTCGATTGAGGGCTACTCTGGCGTATTATGACCTGACCAGGCAGAACGTTGCTACGACGGATATAGATCCGACGCATTTTTGTAACGGCGGCGGCGCCGGAAGCTGCTCTATCGCACTTGGCGCAGCCCGCAGCAAAGGCCCGGAACTTGACATCCAGGGCGAAATCCTGCCAGGTTGGAATGTGATTGCTACTTACGCTAATCAGGATGTCCGCGTCTCCAAAAGTAATGACACGTTGGATTCGGGCATTCCTGTAGGCAACCGCCTGGAGTTTGTACCACGCAATATAGGCAGTGTTTGGACTACCTACGAAGTTCAGCAAGGGGCGCTGGATGGCTTTAAGATTGGTGGTGGCGTTAACATGCAGGATGGTGTGGTCAATGCAGCAAATACCATTAACTCCACAGGCTATGCCTTGGTAGGGTTATTGGCCGGATACAGTTTTGAGGTTGGTAAATCCAAGATCACAGCGCAACTGAATGTCGATAACCTACTTGACAAGACCTATTTTACCAATGGCACTAATTTCGGCTCAAATGTCGGCTTTGTCAACTTTAGCACCCCGCGCACGTTTCTGGGGTCGATTAACGTTGAGTATTGAAGGCGATTAAACGAGTTGGAAGCTGCACAATCTTTACCGTCGCGCGTCACAACGTACCAGCGTGTTGTCCCATTGCAGTAGCGGCTGGTCGGCTGTCAGGAGAA
>JAYTJI010000157.1:0-3701 GCA_043731245.1 Methylococcaceae bacterium
GCTTCTTCAGTAGCGAGGCTGCCTGCCTCATTGACGACCGCCTGAATCGCTTCCTCACTGTCCAGCATCGAATCTTCGAGATCAACTGTTATCTCTATAATTAGCTTTTTCCCTTCTTTTCTTATAATTTTTGCGGCCATGTCTGCTCTTAAGTTTTAATGATTTAATCCGTTTTAGCTTCTATATCAAAATATAGGAATAGCGTCCATTTGTTTCTTTAGGCTGTCATAAAATTGAGGTCGCACCCCTCAGAAAATAACCGATAAGCGTATTTTGGAAAAAATTCAGCAGGTAATTATTGAGGCAAGCCTGGCTGAACGCCTTGTCAATATTAGCGATTTAGAAGAAATGTCAGGTTTTCCCAATTTTTACCGGATTAAATTTGATTACCGCTATCGTATCGGTATTTACTGTGAAAATGAGCTTATCCAGCTTTTACGTGTTGATAATCGGGAAGGCTTTTATAAAAAGTTCCCTTAAATTCCCACGTCCTTGAATTCTACTTTGTTAGATTACATGAGCACTATTTTCAAGATCGTCATTCCGGCATGGATTGCCGGACAAATCGGCAGGATAGCCGATTTGCATTTACCCGGAGTGCAATGTACAAGGATGTACATTGTGAATCCAGGCTCCATGGATGGATTTGAGCTTGCCATCCATGGCACTGGATACCCGCTCCCGGCGAGTATGACGGGTTTACGCTTTAATCTGACAAAGTAGAAATAACTACTGATACAAAAATAACTTTTGGAGGCTTCGGTAATAATGATCATCTTAGACATTGCAGGGGATCTTCCGTGGTGCTGCATTGAATGAATACCAAGCCTCTTTTTTTGGCTAAAAATTCCACTCGCTGTAGCCGTTCAGAAAATCGCTGTTGATAAGCCAATAGCCGCTGTTGATCTCCAGTATCAATAACCACATCGCGTTCATCATCCGTAAAACGATAACGGCCTTTATCGGGCAAATGGCTTTCCAATGGATCGTAGATAAAAATTAACACCACCTCGCAATGCCGGGATAGCTTGGCGATATGTGTTTCAGCAGGGTCATTAAGGCCACGAAAATCACTGATGATATAAACCAAGCTGCCCGGACGTGCATGTTGATTAAGCCGTGCCAATACCTGATCCAAAGCAAAAGCTTTGTCTAGCGGATTCTGAGGTTTAACCAGGGCATTTAAAAACCGCAGTACTGCATGTCTGCCGTTTTGCGGCTTTAATTCGAGACATTCATGTTCAGAAAATAGTTGTCCGCCAATTCTGTCACCATGATATTCAGCTGCCCATGCCAATAATCCGCCAAGTTTTGCTGCCAATACCGATTTAAACACACCGCGTGTAGCAAAGTGCATGGCAAGGCGGTTGTCTACGGAAATAAATACCGGCCTTTCGCGTTCTTCCCTAAATACTTTGGTATGGGTTGTTCCAGTACGCGCCGTGACTCGCCAGTCGATACTGCGAATATCATCGCCCGGTTGATATAAGCGGGCTTCATCAAATTCCATGCCGCGACCTTTAAAACGGGACACATAAGCACCGCTTTGCTGGGAGCGATTGTGACTGTGATGCAGATTTAAACCGATAGCCGGTTTTGCTAAATCAATCAGCATTTTTAATGATACAGAAACCAGCTCATGGCCTGATTGAGTGATGGAGTTTGCTTGTTTACTGAACGACATCAAGGTACAGCAACTCTGGAAATAAGTTCTTTAATAAAATGATCGGTGGTGATGCCCTCCGCTTCGGCTTCATAAGACAAAATCAAACGGTGCCGCAATACATCAAAGGCCATGTCCTGAATATCTGTAGGATCTACAAAATCCCGTTGCGATAACCAGGCTTTGGCTCTGGAGCAGCGATCCAGGGCAATACTGGCTCTGGGGCTTGCGCCATATTGCAACCACGCAGCCAAATCTTGTCCATACGCTGCCGGGTTACGGGTTGCCAATATGATTTGCAGTAAATAATCTTCAAGGCTTTCCGCCATGTAAATATCCAACACTTCATTACGCGCGTCGAACAAGGTGCTTTGACTAATAGGCGTAAATTTGTCACCGATTTTTTTCGATTCCGAACGTGCTTCTGATCTGGCTAGATGCAAAATGCTTTTTTCATGCTCGGCTTTAGGGTAATCCACTTTTACATGCAGTAAAAAACGATCCAGTTGCGCCTCTGGTAAAGGATAAGTGCCTTCCTGTTCGATAGGGTTTTGCGTGGCCATCACCATAAACAATTGAGGCAAAGGATAAGTTGCTTGGCCGACCGTTATTTGCCGCTCCGCCATCGCTTCCAATAATGCCGCCTGTACTTTCGCGGGCGAACGGTTGATTTCATCAGCCAATATCAGATTATGAAATAAAGGCCCTTTTTGAAATTCAAAAGTGCCTTGCTGAGGGCGATAAATTTCAGTCCCCGTTAAATCTGCGGGTAACAAGTCGGGCGTGAACTGTACCCGATGAAAATCGCCTTGAATACCTTTGCTTAAAACATTAATCGCTCTGGTTTTAGCTAACCCCGGTGCGCCTTCAACCAGAATATGACCATCGGCCAATAAACCGATCAGCATTCTTTCAATAAGGACATCCTGGCCGATGATTTCCTGGTTAATAAAGTTCTTTAATTGGATTAATGAAGATTGAGTGGTGTTTTTATTGCTATTTTGTTCTGGCATGATAGTGGCTTTTATTAAATCCATAATACGAAAACGTTACACTTAAAATAATTGATGGTTTGTTATTCCGATTACCGAGTGGGTTTAAAACAACTCCCGGTTGCCGCGCTCTTTTATAAACAATCATTTTACTGAAAAGTTCCCTATTCTAACGGATATGAGTCTGGACTACATAAATTAGCGCTGTATCATGTCCTTCAAGCTATTGATGCCATAAATTAAGGCTATTCGGAATCTAGCGTTGAAAACAGAAACCACGGTCTATTTGTAATTCGGAATGAAGTATTGAAATTATTTATAACGATACAGACTGACTTGCCTGCAAAGCAAACTGTGAGCTGAGCAATGCTTACCAAAAGGTTCGCTAGCTATGATTACTATCCATTCAAGTAAACGATACGAAAGCAGACAGTGGCGATTACTTATGGTGACAGACAGTTGACGGCCACTATGTATAGTACCAAACTATGTATAGTTGTGATCCCTGTCCTATGCGCTACCTGATATTGCCGCTAGCGACCTTTACATAGTTATAGTGCTTAAAGGAGCAGCATCAGTGCTGTTATAGCGGCATATTTTTGTGTTGGGTTCTTTGAGTCTCACCCATTGCCTTGCTCTTCATCGATAAGTTGGCCAACGAGTAGTGACAGTGACAAGGATTCATCCGATTACCTGGATTTGGTGGTTTTATCACTTCAGAACACCTGCGAAACTATGTAAAGCTAATAGGCTTTCAAATTTTCTGTAGATCAATGAAATAAGGCTTCACAGCCTAGAACCATATATGCACTATCCATAGTTTAGTACTATACATAGGGGTCGCTATGTATAGCTATCCATAGCGGCCACTTTGCGATATTCAAGGATTTCAGCGAATGGGAATAAAAAAACGAAAGCTGTCGTTCAATGCAAAAGCACACTGGCGGCAATAGAGCGCTGGGGAATTGCCGTCCGGAGCAGCGCCAAGTTATAACAGCGCCTGCATTTCTTGACATAAGCTTGCGGAGAAAATAGAGCCGCTTCCT
>JAYTJI010000158.1:0-1580 GCA_043731245.1 Methylococcaceae bacterium
CGCAATAAATAAAGCCAGCACGAACCAATTTGGATCCACACTGACATCAATTAGAACTGCATGCTAAGAGCTGGAAAGCCTAATCAGTTTCCGCGCCCAAAAAAAGCCGATCCAAAGTGCGTATATGCGCTTGTTGAGCAGGGAGCAGCTTTGTTTCAATCAAAGAGCGAATATCTGAAGACAGCTCAGTATCCTGCAGCGCTTCCTGATAATCTTCAGCGCCACTTTTTTCTCCTTCCTGCAAAGTCTTTAGTACAGCATCTTTACCTAGTATATTAGCGCCTCCCAGGACTATTTTTGCCCATGTTCCCCAGGCTCCTGAGTCCTCAGCGGGAGTTCCTCCCAATTGGCGGATTTGTGCCTGTAAACTGGAAACCGCAACTTTATGATTCTCATAAATGGGTATTAAATCCTCAGCCTCGCCTAGCGCGACATCCTCCCGAAGCTTTGCCAACGCCTGTTGATAAGTTTCCGTTGCTGATAATTCATCTTTCAGCAATTTGTCGAGTGTTTCAATGATATGCATAATAAATCTCCAATGTGATTATTTCTTGATTGCATGTAACAGGATCACCAAGCTTAAGGTTGCTAGAAAGAAGCGCATCGTTCGGGATTGATGCGCCTCCTTCCTTGGCAAATCCGATTAAACTGACGATTCCCCAGTCGAGGAAATATCCTCGGCATGAGCCTCCTCAAAAATTTTTTTCGCCTTATCAACCCCTTCACTGCTTTCCGTATGAACGGAAATCAAGGCACTTCCTCCCGTGATTTTCCCCTCATAGCGTTTGGCTTCATACTCCGGAATACCCAGCCCGATTAAAGCGCCAGCCAAACCGCCAGTGGCAGCGCCTACTGCCGCACCGCTCAGTGCCCCCATAATGGGTCCTGCGGCGATTAACGGACCGACGCCTGGAATAGCCAAAGCGCCAATCCCGGCCAGCAAGCCGAGCACAGCGCCAGTGCCTAAACCCACTGACCCACCAATAGCAGCCCCTTCCGGTGCTTTGGTGTGTTTTTCATGCGCAAAATCCTTGGTGGTGGATTTGTCGGGAAACAGCACGGAGATATCATTGGTTGAAAATCCAGCTGTATGGAGGTTATTAACAATGGTTTCTGTCTGATCGAGATTTTTGGCGATACAAAAAACTGCTTTAGTCATGTCGTTCTCCTGGGCCTTTATGGCGCTTTAATTTCAAGTTGATTATCTACCTTCATTACACCACGCGTTTTCTTGGCGATTTTTTCGAGTCTCTTGCTTTCAGCTTCATTTGCAACCGGCCCGCGCAAAGTTACTACGCCACTACGGGTAATGATTTTTGCATTCTGCGCATCAATTGATAGCGACTTATCTCTAACCACGGTTTTACGTATGTGAGCCGTGATCCTGATATCTTTTTTGGTTTCCTTTTGATCTTCCGGGGTTAAAGTTGTGTTGTCTTTGTCGCGAGCATTGATCTCGGTATTTTCCAATGCGGAGTCGGCCGCCAAATAGATGGCGGTACTCTGTTCGGCTCGAACAGAACCGGTCATCATTATTAAACTGCCCGTCAAAGTGAACATAGCTAACAATAAGCGTGTAG